>DMJJ01000341.1:5231-30313 GCA_003452185.1 Verrucomicrobiales bacterium
ATGCGCTTCCTCGAAACCTTGCGCACGGCCTCCCACCCCGCACCCCCCCCACGGTTGGAAGTTGCCATGGGGCTTGAGACCGTCCATCCCGAGACACTGGAGCGGTTGAATAAACGGATGACCGTTCAGGACTTCCAGCGGGCGGCCAGGCTTCTCCGCGAGGCGGACATCGACCTGCGGGTGTTTCTGCTGGTCCGTCCCCCGTTCTTACCCGCATCCATCGCCGCGGAATGGCTGCGACGGGGGATGGAGACGGCCTTCGACGCCGGGGCAGGGGTGGTCTCCATCATCCCGACCCGGCTTGGCAACGGGTCCCTTGAGGAGTTGGCGCGAGCTAGGGAGTTCGAGGAACCCCGGATCGCGGACCTGGAGCAGGGGTTGGAGTTCGGACTCGGGCTCCGGCGGGGGCGGGTGTTCGCCGACCTCTGGGATCTGGCCCGGTTCTCCCGCTGTCCGCGCTGCCTTCCGCAGCGCCGCCAGCGCCTTGAGGCAATGAATCTCAGGCAGCAGCTCCGCCCCCCCGTGGAGTGCGACACCTGTGGCGAGGGGGGGGGATGAGATGAGGCGCGAGTACGACATCGCCATCCTCGGTTCCGGGTTCGCCGGGAGCCTGCTTGCAATGGCTCTCAGGCGCATGGGCCGCCGGGTGATTCTCCTCGAACGGGGACACCATCCCCGGTTTGCCATCGGGGAGTCCTCCACGCCGCTGACCAACCTCTGGCTCGAGGAGTATGCTGCCCGGTACGACCTTCCCGGGATCGCCTCCTTCGCCAAGTGGGGAACCTGGCAGCGGGATCATCCGCGCGTGGGCTGCGGGCTCAAGCGCGGGTTCACTTTCTACGGACACCGCCTCGGAAGCCCCTTCACCGACGACGCGGAGCACCGCCACCAGCTCCTGGTGGCGGCGAGCCCGCATGACGCGATCGCGGACACCCATTGGTATCGTCCGGAGTTTGACCATCACCTCGTGCAGGAGGCGGTGGCGCTCGGGGTGGACCATATCGAGGGGGCGCGGGTGGAACGTGCCGACCTGGGGAGCGGCGGAGGGAGGCTGTCGGTCGTTGTAACGGGGGGGGAACCGCTTGAGGTGGTCGCCCGCTTCGTCGTGGATGCCACCGGGCCCCGCGGGTGTCTTCACCGGCTGCTCGGTCTCGGGGAGGCCAGCCTCCCGGGGGTGGGGGGCAACTGCGCGCTGTTCACCCATTTTCGGGACGTAGCCCCCGTTGGGAGCCTGGTGGAGTTCAACCCCGGGGGAAGGCCTCCCTATCCCCCGGATGATGCGGCCCTGCACCATGTGTTTCCGGGGGGGTGGATCTGGGTGTTGCGATTCAACAACGGGATCACGAGCGCTGGAGCCGCGCTCTCTCCCGGCCTGGCCGGGGGGCTCGGGATAGGGGAGGGGGCACCGGCCTGGGGGCGGCTCCTGGCCCGGTTGCCGAGCGTGGAGCGGCAGTTTCGGGAGGCCCGGCCCGTCGCCCCGTTCGTCCACCAGTCGCCCATGCCGTTCCTCTCTGCCCGGGGATCGGGTCCCGGCTGGGCGATGCTGCCCTCGGCCCAGGGGTTCGCCGACCCGCTTCTCTCGACCGGCTTCGCGTTGAACCTTCTCGGCCTGCACCGGCTCACGCGGGCCATCCGGGAGCACTGGGATGATCCGTCGCGGCTTGATCAGGAATGCGCGATGGCAAGCCAGGCCTCCCGCGGCGAGCTTCTGCGCGTCGCGGGGCTCGTGGCCGCTCTCTATCGGGGGATGGATGACTTCGGCAGGTTCGCGGCCCTGACCAAGCTCTACTTTGCCGCGGTGAGCTACACCGAAACCGTGCTGCGCCTGGGGCGGGGGGATGCCGGATCCACCACGTTCCTGATGTCGTCCGATCCGGTTTTCGGCCCCGGGATCCCCGAGTGTGCGGCCCGGGTGCTGAGCCGCCCTTCTGCCGAGGCCGAGGAGATCGTTGCCCGGTGCATCGAGCGAATCGACATCGCAGGCCTCTCCGGGAGGGAGCGACGAAACTGGCATCCCGCGGATGCGGAGGACCTGCGGCGGGGGAGATCGAAGCTCGGGGCGACGGCCGGGGAGATTGAGGCGCTGCTGGCGCGGTGCGGGTTCCAGGAAGGGGCCCGGCCCGGGGGCGGCTGATTCAGGGTCCCCGCTTCAGTACGAGATCCCGGTGTCCTTGGGATCCCCTGCCTGGCGCGCCGACGAGGGGTCGTCCGCGACGGGCGGGCTGACCGTTCGTTTGGGCTGACGGGCCAGATAGGCCATGAGGTCATCCGGAGCGAGCGGCTTGGAGTAATAGTAACCTTGGATCTTGTGGATCCCCATGTCCCGGAGCATCCGGACCTGGTCCTCCTCCTCAACCCCCTCGGCCACGACGCTCAGCCCCAGGGTCTGCCCCATCTCCACGATGGCCTGCACGATCCGGCGTCCCTGCTTGGCGTGCATCTTCTTGATAAGGCCGCTGTAGATCTTGAGCTCGTGAAATGGAAGCTCGCTGACGAGATCGAATGACGAGTAGCCCGAGCCGAAGTCATCGAGCGAGAGCCGGAAGCCATCCTTCGCCATCTCCTCAAGACGCTGGCGGCCGATCGCATGGCCCAGGATGGATTGGCGCTCGGTGACCTCGAAAATCAACCGATGGCGCTGCACGCCGGAGGCGTCGACCAGCCGCCGCAGGTCGTGCAGGAATTTTTCCTCGAGGAGCTGCCGCTTGGAAAGATTCACCGAGAGCGAAAGGTCATACCCCTGCTTGATCCAGGCCTGCATGGCGGCGAGGCTCCGGTCGAGGATCTGGCGGCTCAGCTGGACGATGTGGCCCTTGCTCTCCGCGAGGGGAATGAACTGGTCCGGGGGAATGAACCCGAGATCCGGCTCGTGCCATCTCGCGAGGGCTTCGACTCCGGCAACCCGTTGGCCGATGGCATCCCACACCGGCTGGAAATGAGCCTGAAGCCGCTCGTCGTGCAGGGCCACGGTGAGCCGCTGGAAGAGGTTTTGGGAATCGGCCAGGGCCTGGTTTCCCCCCTTGTACTCCCGCCAGCAGTCCCGGCCGTCGGCCTTGGCCTGGTACAGGGCCTGATCCGCCTTCTGCATCAGGGCTTCCGGGGTCTCGGCATCGTCGGGATAGATGGCGAACCCCATGCTCAGGGTGATGCAGGCGGGGAGCTCGGACTCGGCCGCGCTTCGCTTCACGGCGTCGCAGAGGCGGACGCAGATCGGCCCCATCATCTCGCGGGTGGGAAGGTCGGTGATCATGAGCACGAGCTCATCTCCTCCCCAGCGGCAGACGCAGTCCTTGACCTTGAGCCGATCGCGGAGGGTGTGGCCGACGTGCATGATGACCTGGTCGCCGACCTTGTGGCCGTAGCTGTCGTTCAGGTCCTTGAAGTTGTCGATGTCGACCAGCAGGAGCGCGAGCTTGCGTCCCTTGGTTTGAACTTCCTCCAGCATTTGGGGCAGCCGCTGCTGGAAGAGCACCCGGTTCCCGATTCCCGTCAGGGCATCCTGCAGCGATTGGGCGACGGCCTGGTTGCGCATCGCAATCAGCTCGGCCTCCGCCTTCTTGCGGGCCGTGATGTCGTGTCCGTAGAGGTAGACATCCCCGGAATCCGACACCGAGGTGGTGCCGAAGGAGTAGATCCGCTCGTCGCACCCGAGCTCGGTCTCGAGGGATGCGCCGGTTTTCAGTCGTGAGTCGAGGAGCGCATGAAGCTGCACGGGGAGCCGGCCTCCCACGCCCGAGTTCCATTTCTCGAGCAACGGCATGCTGGTGCGGTTGGCGTACAGGATCAGACCCTGCCCGTTGGCCTGAAGGACGGGGTTCGGATTGTCTGACGGGAACCGGGCCAGCGACTTGATCTTCGCCTCGGCCTCCCAGCGCTGGCGCACGATGCGCTCGGCGACTCGAAGCCGGATATAGAAATCGTCCCGCCGGAACGGCTTGGCCAGGAAGTCGTCCACCCCGCTGTCCATCGCCTTCCGGTAGTTGGCCTGACCGGCGTTCGCGGTCAGCATCATGAAATAGGTGTAGTGCGGAAGGTTCAGCCCCCGCACCCGCTCACAAAAGGCAAGCCCGTCGAGCACCGGCATCATCCAGTCGCTGATGATGATCGGGGGTTGGTTCTGGATGAACCAATCGAGGGCAAGCTGCCCATTCACGAAACCATGGGCTTCGTAGCCGAGCTGCTGCAGCGTCTTCCCGAGGATCCGGGAAGAGACTGCATCATCCTCTGCGTACAGAATAGTTAGCGGTTTGGCCGCATCCACATACTCCTAATCGGAGGTTGTCGCAGCCCCTGAACCTTAAATCCTTAAATCGCGGCGGCCACGCCATCACCCCCCCCCAGTGGGTGAGGGGCTGCATGAGGGGCGGGGTGGGAAGGGCTGCTACCGTGCAGGCGTCGACGGGGCAGGGCGGCGGTGGACTTTGTGGATCGCGGCCTGGTCGGTGCACTTGATCACCATCTCGTCGATGTTCACGTGGGCCGGCCGGCTTGCCATCCAGAGCATCGCCTCCGCCACGTCGTCGGCCGTGAGCGGGACGACCCCTTCGTAGACTTTGCGAGCACGGGCCTCATCCCCCTTGAACCGGACCACGGAGAACTCCGTCTCGGCCATTCCCGGGTCGAGCGTGCAGACGCGGACCCCGGTGCCGTTGAGTTCCAGCCGGAGGGCGCGGGTGATCTGGAGTTCCCCGGCCTTGGCTGCGCAGTAGGCGGCTCCCCCCTCATAGGCGACCCGCCCGGCGATGGAGCCGATGTTGATCAGGATGCTCCCGGGGTTCGCGGTCAGAAGCGGGAGGGTCGCCCGGGTCATCCGCAGGACGCCAAGGACGTTGCTCTGGAACATCCCCTCCCAATCCTCATCGCGGGCGGTGGCCACAGGGTCCAGGCCGAGGGCGCCGCCGGCGTTGTTGATCAGGACGTCGAGCCTCGGCGTCAGCCCGCGGGCCCAGGCCGCAAAGGTCTCGACGCTGGGGGTGGAGGTGACGTCGAGGGTGTGGAACACCGCGGAGGGGGCTCCCGCCTCAATCGCGCGGGCTGCGACCTCCTTGAGCCGGTCGGCGCGCCGCGCCCCGAGGATCAGGCGGGCGCCGGCGCGTCCGAAGGCAAGGGCTGCGGCGGCTCCAAAACCACTGGAGGCTCCGGTGATCAGGACCCACTTGTTCTGGAAGGGAGTGCTCATGGCGCAGGTGTCGGGGGGGGGAGGAGGGACGGGGACCCGGGGTCAGCCCCGCTTCTTGGCCTCCTTGGCGAGGCGGGCCTTGGTTTCTGCCTGGAGGTCGTCGAGCTCCGCCTGGAGCTCGCGTTTCTTGGCACCGGTCATCCGGTCGATGAAAAGGATCCCGTGAACGTGATCGGTCTCGTGCTGCACGGCGCGTCCCAGAAGCCCACCGGCACGGAACCGGATGGTTTCCCCCTTCTCGTTCATGGCGGTCACATCCACGACGGAGGGGCGGGAGATGTCGGCAAACATTTCAGGGAAGCTGAGGCAGCCTTCCCCGCCCGCCACGGGGGGGCCGGCCGGGGTGATCTCGGGGTTCATCAGGACCATCGGCATCCACTCCTCCAGGGAGGCCGGTTTGCCATCGATCTCCAGGGTGGAGGGGCGATCCTTGGCTTCGAGAACGTCGAGCACCGTGAGCTGGATCGCCTGGCCAACCTGCTGGGCCGCGAGCCCCACGCCGTTCGCCTCGTACATGGTGTCGATCATGTCCGCGATGAGCTGGCGGATCTGGGGGGTGAGCTTTTCGACCCGAGCCCCTTTTTGGCGGAGGGCGGGGTGCCCGTACTTCACGATGGGAAGGATCATGCGCGTGAGGGCCAGTTCCGGAGGAGCCCCACCAGGTCGTCGATCCCCGGGCTGCGGGCCTCCTTGACGTAGAATCCGCTGGTGCTCACCCCCGTGAGGAGGCTGTTGCCGTTGTCCAGCCCGAGGAGCTTCCCAAGGCAGAACCCGGCGTTGAAATGATCTCCGGCCCCGGTCGTGATCCGGGGGTTCGGGACATAGGGGCCGTCGGCGATCGACACCGCGCCGCGGCTGACCGCCAGGGCGTAGCTGACCGGATGGACGACGAGGGTGTCGATGGCGAGGCGCTCCTGGATCCGGGTCGACATGGCGACCAGGGCCTCACGGGATTCGGATCCCGCCCCGATCCCCATCACCTCCCCGATCTCGTAGGCTTCCTTCTCGTTGAGTCCCAGGATCACGTCGAAATGCCCCTGGAAGCGGCTGATCAGGGCGAGGGCCGACCGGATGTCGTCGTGGGTTCGCTTCTGCGGATCGGCCAGGTCGAAGAAGATCCGACGGCGCGGACCGGAGAGCTTCGGACACACCTCCGTGAGGAGGGAGTTCCAGATGGCGCTCATCTGGGGAAGCATCGTCCAGTTGACCAGCCCGACCAGATCGGACGAGGCGAAGCGTTCGATGAACCGCTCCCGCCCGAAGCGTTCCTGGATGTTGGCCCAGTGGATCTCCCGGAGCGATTCCAGCTTGCCGAGGATGATTTTCCCATCCTTGAACTCCAGGGCGTCGCTGTGCCCGGGCTCGGCGATGCTGTGCACCTCGGCGATCCGCGCGAAGTCGGCGAACACGGGATGGAGGTTCGGATGGCCGAGGGCCCCGACATACGTCACGCGGGCCCCGAGGCGGGCAAGGCTGCTTGCCATGATCGGGCCGTTGCCCCCGATCTTGGTTCGTTCCACCACCAGCTCGATGTTGGTGCTCTTGCCCGCGGCCGACTCAATGCGGGTGCCCAGTCCGTGGATCGTGCCGATCGCCGTGTAGCTTGCGTCGTTCTGGCGCTGGTCTACGACCCGGATGATCTCATCGACGAAGCCGTCGAGGCCGATGAACGCGGTTCGTGTCGAGGTGCGGCTGGCCGACTCCTGCAGGAGGGCGGCGCACTGTTCGCGGCTGGGGGAGGGGGGCTGCATGGCAATGAAAGGTTGGCTGGGGGGGGGCACGGCACCCGAGGCTGCGTCCCTCCCTCACGCAAGTCAGTCGATCCGGATGCCGAGCAGATCGAGGATCCGCTGGAGTTCATCGTCGGAAAAAAACTTCACCTCCAGCGCCCCCTTCCCCTTGGCGTAGCGGAGGCGGACGCGGGTGCCGAGCTTCTCGCGAAGCCGGGCTTCCACGGCGACGATGTTGGGGTCGCGGGCTTCCGTCGCGGCCGGGAGGCCGGGCGTCGCGGGCCGGGGGGCGGCGGGGGTGTTGAGATGGGCGACGAACTCCTCGGTCTGCCGGACGTTCAGTCCGTCGTGGAGCACCCGGGCGGCCGCTTTCTCCTGCTGCTCGGCGGTCGTGAGGCCGAGGAGCACCTTCGCGTGTCCGGCCGAGAGTCGTCCTTCCCGCAGGTGGGTCTTCACCGGCTCCGGCAGCCGGAGCAGCCGGAGGGCGTTGGCCACGGCGGTGCGGCTCTTGCCGACCTTGGCGGCGGCATCCTCCTGCCGCAGCTGGAACTTTTCGATGAGCTCCGAGTATCCCAGAGCCTCCTCAATCGGGTTGAGGTTCTCCCGCTGGAGGTTCTCGATGAGGGCCAGCTCGAGCACCTCGCGGTCGTCCGCATCCCGGAGGATGACCGGAGCCTCCTTCAGCCCTGCGAGTTGGGCGGCGCGCCAGCGACGCTCACCGGCGATGATCTCGAAACGCTCTCCCTGCCGGCGGACGATCAGCGGCTGAACAATTCCCTGCGACTGGATCGAATCGGCCAGCTCCTGGAGGGCCTCGGGGGAGAAGTCTTTACGCGGCTGAAAGGGGCAGGGGTGGATTTTGGAGAGCTCCACCTTCTGGGCCGCGGCTGGCCCGGGTGGCGTCCCGGCACCGGAGGTGCCGTTCGGGGTGGCGGCTCCCCCCGGGGGGGGCTGGGCTGGGGACGCGACCGGTCCCCGTGCTGCGGGGGAACTCGCCCCCAGGAGCCCGCTCAGACCTCTACCCAAGGCTGGTTTTGCCATGCGCCAAGAGTGGGGCTAATCAGGAGGTTCTGTCAAACGCGCGACGCCCCTCTCCCGGGGGGAATTGCGGCTTGACCTGTATGTTCGGCGCTCATACTCTGCCCCCACAAATGGTTAGTTTGCTGGCTTGCCCAGCGCGTCGAAGTCGGAGAGCAATCTGCCGACTTTTTTGTTCCCCGGGTGGGGAGCGGACTCAGGTGCACGAGATCGAGTTCCTATGAATGCCGACTTGCTAGCAGTGCTGGAGTTTTGGGAGCGGGAGAAGGGAATCAACCGCGAGACTCTGTTGGGTGCTGTACAAGAGTCTCTCTTGGCGGCGGCCAAAAAGGCCGTCGGCCCCGCCCGCGACCTGAGGGTCGTTATTGATCCCAAGAGTGGTGATATCAAGGCTTTTGCGAAGCAGATCGTCTCCGAGAAGGTGATCAGCAAGCACGACCAGATCTCCGTGTTCGATGCCCGCCGTCTGAAGGCCGATGCTCAGGTTGGCGACGAGGTGGAGCTGGAGGTGACCCCGGCGGGGTTTGGCCGCATCGCCTCCCAGTATGCCAAGCAGGCGTTGATGCAGCACATCCGCCGCGCTGAGAAGCAGCTCATTTTCAACGAATTCAAAGATCGGGTGGGGGACATTGTCAGCGGGGTGGTGCGACGCTTCGAGCGGTCGGATGTCACCATCGACCTTGGCAAGTATGAGGCGCTGCTGCCCAACCGGGAGCGGGTCCCGACCGAGGAATATCAGATCGGGGAGCGGATTCGTTGCTACGTGAAGGCGGTCGACAACGGACCCCATGGACCGGAGATCATCCTTTCCCGGGCCGATCCCCAGTTCGTGCTCAAGCTTTTCTCGGTCGAGGTCTCTGAGATCCACGACGGAACGATCGAGGTCAAGGCCATCGCTCGTGAGCCTGGTTTCCGGACCAAGATTGCCGTTTACACCCGCGATGAGAAGGTTGACCCCGTGGGTGCCTGTGTCGGGTTGCGGGGACAGCGGGTGAAGAACATTGTTCGTGAGCTGAACAATGAGAAGGTCGACATCATTCGATGGTCGTCGAACATCCGGGATTTCGTGACCAACGCCTTGGCTCCGGCCAAGTTGAAGAGTTTTGAGGTGGATGAGGGGCGTCGCCGGATCCGCATTGTGGTCGGTTCCGACCAGCTTTCGCAGGCCATCGGGAAGCGGGGGCAAAACGCCCGGCTGACCTCCCGCCTGACGGGGTGGCAGGTGGACATCGAGGCCGAGGAGGCCCCTGTCTCCGTGCAGGACGACAAGTTTCAGGCGCAGTTCACCGAGGCGGTGCGGAGTCTCGCAGCCATCCCGGGGATCACCCCGGAGCAGGCGGATGCCTTGGTGCACCATGGGTTGGTGAGCCTGGAGGCCCTTTTGCAGGTGGAACCTTCCGACCTGGCGGAGATCGCCCAGATCGGTGCTTCTGCCGAGGCGGTTCTCGAAGCCGCGCGCCAGGAACTGGCTCGTCGGACTTTGAAGGTCGGGGAGACCTCGACGGTTTAGCTCCCGGGCCCCTGGATAAACTCTGTTGGAAGTTCTGGAAAATGACCTGGGCTGAGCCCATGGTCGGATGGAGCCGGGCATGAATGCCCTGGCTGCCAATAGCGGCGAAGAACGAAATTATGCCCGTACGCATTTACGACCTGGCCAAGAAGCTTGGCGTTGAGAGCAAGGAGGTTCTTGCCAAAGCCAAGGAGCTGGGTATTTCCGGCGCTCGGGTTGCCTCGAGTTCCCTCGACAAGATCACCGCTGAGTTTCTGGAGCAGCAGCTCAACGTTGGCCGCCCGGCCTCGTCGGATTCGACCAGCGCCGGGGCGGTCGCTTCCGAACCGCCTGCCGCGCACCCCCACGTGGAGCCGCTCGATGAGGCGCCCGTCATTGAGGTGATCAAGGAGCCGGCCCCGCCTGAGGTGGTCGCCCCCGCGCCTGTGGAGGTTTCCCCCGCGGCTGAGGCTCCGGCTCCCGCGGCCGAGGTGGCGGGTGTGGCGGAGGTTGCCGTCGAGCCCCAGGCCGCTGTGGTGCATCCGGAGCCGGTTGCTTCCGCGGCCCCTCCCGCCGGTGCCGCCGCGCCTGTTGTTCCTCCCTCCGCCCCTGCAGCTCCGGCCGCCCCGCCGGCTCCCCCGCCGGGTCCGAAAATCGGTGACCTTGTCGGGCGCATCCAGCTTTCCAACCTCGGCCGTGGCCGGGGTGGGGACCGATCCCAGCCGCCGGCCGCACAGCCCCCGCGCGGGGTGGTGCCCGGTCGCCCCGGAATGGACCGCGGGCGTCCGCCTGCGTTCGGATCCAACCGACCCGGCCAACCTGGGTTTCGTGGGCAGCAGGGGGGGTACCCCCAGCGCCCGTCCGGCCAATTTCCTTCCCGCCCCGCCCCCGGGGGAGCCCCGTCAGCTGGCGGCGCCCCGGAGGTCGACGGCCCGTTGATCTCCCTCAAGCCTCCGATCATCGTCCGCGAGCTTGCGGAGAAGATGCAGATCAAGCCGTTCCGGCTGATTGCCGACCTCATCGACCTCAAGGTGATGGCCAACGTCAATCAGGCCATCGACGAGCTGATCGCGCAGAAGGTCTGCGCGAAGCATGGATTCCGGTTCGAGGTGGAGAAGCGTAAATCGGGGACCGGTGTCACCGCCCCGAAGCAGGAGCTCAAGCTCGACCAGGAGGACAAGTCCGAGGACCTCAAGCCCCGCGCCCCCGTGGTCACCATCATGGGTCACGTCGACCATGGAAAGACCACGCTCCTCGACACGATCCGGAAGGCGGATGTCGCGGCTGGCGAAGCGGGTGGGATCACCCAGCATATCGGCGCCTACACGATCGCGGTCACTCATCCCGAGCGGCCGAACGAGACGGCGCAGATCACCTTCCTCGACACCCCCGGCCATGCGGCCTTCAGCTCGATGCGCGCCCGTGGGGCCAATGTCACCGACATTGTGATCCTTGTGGTGGCCGCCAACGACGGTGTCATGCCCCAGACCTTGGAGGCCCTGAGCCACGCCCAGGCCGCGAAGGTTCCGATTCTGGTTGCGGTGAACAAGGCCGATCACCCGAACGCAAACGCCATGCGGGTGAGGCAGCAGCTTCAGGAGAAGGGGTTGGTCCCTGACGAATGGGGCGGCTCCACGCTTTACGTCGACGTCTCGGCCCTCACGGGGCAGGGGGTGCCGAAGCTCCTGGAGATGATTCTTTTCCAGGCGGACCTGCTGGAGCTCAAGGCCAACCCCAACCGGCTGGCCAAGGGGAATGTCATCGAGTCCGGGCTTGAGCCTGGCGGGCCGACCGCCACGGTGCTGGTTCGCAAGGGAACGCTTCGCGTGGGCGAGGCGGTCATCTGCGGGCAGTACTGGGGTCGTGTTCGTGCGCTGATCAACGAGGAGGGAAAGCGTCTCAAGGAGGCGGGTCCCTCCGTTGCCGTGAAGGTTCTCGGGCTGAGCGGCGTGCCGGAGGCGGGGATCGAGTTCAGTGCCATCGAGGATGAGAAGGCGGCGCGCGAGCTGGCGGAGCAGCGGGCGGAGCAGGCCCGGGCCGAGTCCCAGCAGCAGCCGATGGCCAAGGCGACCCTTGAGGATCTGTTCAACCGGATCGATGAGGCGAGCGCCAAGGTTCTCAAGGTCCTCGTCAAGGCGGATACCCAGGGTTCGGTTGAGGCGATCGTCGAGGCGATCCGCAAGATCGACTCGGACCGTGTCAGCCTCGAGGTGGTGCACGACGCCGTGGGGACGATCACGAGCAACGATGTGACGCTCGCGTCGGCCAGCCATGCGATCATTCTCGGCTTCCACACCCGGCTCGACAACGGGGTGTCGGACCTCGCCAAGCACGAGGGGGTCCAGATCAAGCTCTACTCCATCATCTACGAGCTGATCGACGAGGTGAAAAAGGCCATGGCCGGCCTTCTCCCTCCGATCATCAAGGAGACGGTTATCGGGGCTGCCGAGATCCGCAAGCTGTTCGAGCTCTCCAAGGGAGGCAACGTGGCCGGGTGCATGGTCACCTCCGGGCGGGTCATCCGTGGGAAGCTTCGGATCATGCGCCGGAAGAACCGCATTTACGAGGGGGTTTCGCTCTCGCTGCGACGTTTTCAGGATGAGGTCAACGAAGTGCGCTCCGGCATGGAGTGCGGCATTCGGATCGACGGCTTCGACGAGTTCCAGATCGGGGACGTCATCGAGTGCTACACCGTGGAGAAGCTCGCTCCCGAGCTCTGATCCAGCATCCCCTGATCCCGTGTCATCCCACCGCCAATTGCGGGTGCGTGAGCTCCTGAAGCGCGAGATCGGGGAGGCGATCCGCCGCGAGGTGCCGATCCAGCATGCGGGCCTCCTCAGCGTGAACGACGTCCAGATGTCGGCCGACCTCCGTTCCGCCAAGGTGCTGATCAGCTTCTTCGGTACCTCCGAGCAGCAGAAAGCGGCGGTCTCGCTCCTCGGGGCGGCCCACCTCCGGATCCAGGACCACGTCGCCAAGACGGTCATCCTGAAATACACCCCCAAGCTTCGGTTTGAGTTCGACGACTCGGTGGAGCGCGGCGACCGGGTGATCCGCCTCATTGAGGAGTTGGAGAAGCAGCCCCCGCCGCAATGAAACCCCGCATCGTCCAGCGGATCCTCGAGGGGATTCGCGACAGCAAGTCGGTGTGCGTGGTGGGGCATGTCCGTCCGGACGGCGACTGCATCGGATCACAGCTCGGTTTGACCCTGGCCCTCGAGGCCGCGGGCAAGGAGGTGGTCTGCTGGAACCAGGACCCCGTGCCCGACAAGCTTCGCTTCCTGGACCCCCGTCGGCTGGTGCGGGCACCGGAGCCCGGTTGCGAGTTCGACTGCGTGATCGCCACCGACTGCGCCTCCCTGGAGCGGATGGGGACCGTGGCCGAGCACATCGGGCGGCGGAAGCTTTTCATCAACATTGATCACCACGCGAGCAACACCCGCTACGGGGATCTCGACTGGGTCTCCCCCCGGCAGGCCTCCACCGGGGAGCTCATCTACCAGTTGATCAAAGCGGCGAAGTGGCCGCTCAACCGGCGGATCGCCGACTGCCTCTTCACGGCCGTCAGCACGGACACAGGGTCGTTCCAGTACGCCTCCACCCAGCCCTCCACCTTCCAGATCGCCAGTCACCTTGTTGAGCAGGGGGCCGATCTGGCCCGGGTTTGCCACGAGGTGTACCAGTCGTATCCCCTCTCCCGGATGCGGCTCTTGAAGTGCGTTTACAACAAGTTCCGCCTGACCCATAGCAACCGCACGGCCTACTTCTGGCTCAAGAAGGGGGACTACCTCAGGACCGGCGCCAAGCCAGCCGACTCCGAGGGATTGATCGACCATATCCGCGCCATCGACGAGGTGGTGGTGGCCTGCGTTTTTGAGGAGATGGAGCCCGAGTTGACCCGGGTGAGCCTCCGGTCCAAGAGCGATGAGGTGGATGTCAACGCCGTGGCGGGACTCTTCGGCGGGGGTGGGCATCGTGCCGCCGCCGGCGCCCGCGTCCCGGGGCGTCCCCTCGCCGTGCAGCGACGCGTGCTGGCCGCCGTGCGCGAGGCCTTGAAGAACTTCCGCTCTGAATGAAGACGTTCGCCGCCCTGGATGGGGCCCTGCTGGTCGACAAACCGGCCGGTCCCACCTCCCACGACATTGTTGATGTGGTCCGCCGCCAGTTTGGCATCCAAAAGGTGGGCCACTGCGGCACCCTCGACCCCCAGGCCACCGGGCTCCTGATCCTTGTGCTGGGGCAGGCGACGAAGCTCTCGGAAAAGCTGATGGCCGATGACAAGGTCTACTCGGGGCACATCTGTTTTGGCACCACCACGGCGAGCTACGACGCCGACGGGGAGGTGGTCGCATCGCTCCCGGTTCCCCTGATGACCCTGGATGAGCTGAATGAGGCGGCCGATTCGTTCTGTGGCGACCAGATGCAGTCCCCGCCGATGGTCAGCGCGGTGAAGAAGGACGGGGTCCCGCTCTACAAGCTCGCGCGCAAGGGAATCGAGGTGGAGAGAAAGCCAAGGCTGGTGCACATCTATCGCTTCCGCTTCACCGAGTACCAGGAGCCCGTGGGGTCGTTCAGGATCGCGTGCACCAAGGGGACCTACGTCCGAAGCATCGCCCACGACCTCGGCCATAAGCTGGGATGCGGGGCGCACCTGCAGACCCTCCGCCGGCATGTCTCCGGCCGCTTTGACGTGGAGGATGCGATCCAGTTCGAGGAGCTGGTGAACCTGTCCCAGGCCGACCTCGAGAAGCGGGTGATCCCGATGTTCAAGCTTTCGGCGGCCAGTTAAGCTGCCACACTATTCGCGGGGGTCGGGACGCCGGGCCGGCGTGCCCCGTCCCTTGGGCCAGCGATGAGAGTGATTCAACAACCGGTCGACTTGAAGCCGGAGGGCCGGCGCATCTGCGCCGCCATCGGGGTGTTCGACGGCGTTCATCTCGGCCACCAGCAGGTCATCCGCCGGGCCCTGGGGGATGCCCGCCATGCCGAGGCCCTCTCGGTCGTCATCACCTTCGACCGGCACCCCAGCACAGTGGTCGCCCCGGCACGGGCGCCCCTCATGCTCTACACCAATCCACAGAAGCTCCGCACGCTGCAGCAGCTCGGGGTGGACGTGGTTCTCATGATCCCTTTCACCGGGGAGTTCAGCCGGATCGGCGGGGAGGAATTCATCCGCTCCCTGGCGCGGGATATCGGCCAGCTCAAGAGCCTCTCCGTGGGGAGCGAGTTCGCGTTCGGAGCGCGGCGCAGCGGCAACGTCGCCCTGCTGCAGAAGCTAGGGGCGGAGCTCGGGTTCACGGTTCACGGGCTCGCCGCTGTCGCCCTGGACGGGGAGACGGTGAGCAGCACCCGCATTCGCCAGGCGATCGCCGACGGGCGCCTGGATGAGGCCGACCAGATGCTCGGCCGCACCTGGTCCCTGTCGGGCCGGGTGGTGCCGGGGAAACAACTCGGCCGGACCCTGGGGTTTCCAACGGCGAACCTCGACACCACCGGGCTGATCCTCCCACCCACGGGGGTGTACGTCGCCCATGTCGTGGTCGAGGGGGTCCCGCACCGCGCCGTGCTCAACATCGGCCTCCGTCCCACCGTGGAGGGGGCGGCCCCGGCCCCCCGGGTGGAGGTTCACCTTCTCGGATTCAACGGAGAGCTCTACGGAGCCGAGTTGGAGGTTTTTTTCATCCTCCGCCTCCGCGAGGAGCGGAAATTCGCCTCCCTTGAGGAGCTCCGACGGCAGATCGCCCTCGACGTGGAGACCGCAGCCCGGATGTTCGAATAGCCCCCACAAAACCTCATGTCGCGTCACGCTCATCTCGCGGGTGGAAACGACCCCACGCTCTCCTCCAAGTCGAGGAGCACCTGGGAGGTGCTCCGGCGTGTGATTCCCTACCTGCGGCCCTACAAGGGGCTGGCGATCGCCAACAACGGATGCGCGATCCTCTCCCTGGCGTTCGCCATGTCCTACCCGGCCCTCACCCGGCGGATCATCGACGAGGTGATCTCCGGCAAGCGGGGCGACCTGCTGGTTCCCATCACCCTGGCCCTGGTCGGCGCGTTTGCCTTCCGGGAGCTCTTCACCAGCCTCCGCATACGGGTGAACAACATTTTCGAACAGGGGGTGATCTACGACATGCGACGCGACCTGTTCGCGCACCTCCAGCGGCTTCCGGTGAGCTACTTTGACTCCCGGTCGTCGGGCGACCTCCTCACGCGGGTGATCGAGGATGTGAACTCGCTCGAACGGGTACTGATCGACGGGACCGAGCAGGGGGTCGTCGCCCTCCTGAGCATCATCGGCGCCCTCATCATCCTGACCCGCACGAACGGGGTGCTGACGCTTCTGTGCCTGGCCCCGCTGCCGATCCTCGTTGGAGGGGCGCTCTGGTACACGCTCACGGCCCACCGTCGCTACCGGGCGCAGCGGCAGGCCTCGAGCGCCATGAACGCGCTCCTCATGGACAGCCTTTCCGGGGTGAGGCAGATCAAGGCATTCGGCCGCCAGTCGCACGAGGATGCCCGGTTCCGCGACCGGGCGGAGGACCTCCGGCAGGGGACCCTCGGGGTCATGAAGGCATGGGCCTACTACTCGCCGGCCATGGCGTTCGCGGCCTCCACGGGAACGGCGCTGGTCCTCGGATACGGGGGGCATCTGGTGATCGAGGGGCAGCTCCGCGTCGGGCAGTTGGTGGAGTTTCTCCTGTACTTGTCCTTCTTCTATGAGCCGGTCGGCCGCCTCCACAGCCTGAACCAGATGATCCAGTCGGCCCGGGCGGGTGGGGAGCGCGTGTTCGACATCCTGGATGCGGCCCGCGAGCCGTCGGATCGGACGGGGAGGCTTCCGGAGGTGATCCGCGGTGACGTCCGTTACGAGGAGGTGCGCTTCGGGTACGGGCCCGAGCGTGTGGTGCTCAAGGGGGTCTCCCTCCATGCGCGCCCGGGGGAGATGATCGCGCTGGTCGGGCCAACCGGGGCCGGGAAGTCGACCCTTGTGAACCTGCTCCCCGGATTCTACATCGCCTCCTCGGGGCGGATCACCATCGATGGGCATCCGATCGAACAGGTGGAGCTCGAGTCGCTCCGCCAGCGGATCAGTGTCGTGAGCCAGGAGCCGTTCCTCTTCAACGGCACCGTCCGCGAGAACATCCTCTACGGGCGCCTTGACGCCACGGAGGAGGAGATGGTCGAGGCCGCTCGTGCCGCGAACTGCCACGATTTCATCGAGCGGCTGCCGGAGGGGTACGACTCGCGGGTCGGGGAGCGCGGGGTCAAGTTGAGCGTGGGGGAGAAGCAACGGGTCAGCATCGCCCGCGCCCTGCTGAAGAACTCGCCGATCCTGATCCTGGACGAGGCCACGGCGAGCGTCGACACCGCCACGGAGCGCCTGATCCAGGAGGCGCTTGAGCGCCTGATGCAGGGAAAAACCACGTTCGTCATCGCCCACCGGCTGAGCACGATCCGCCGCGCCTCGCAGATCCTGGTGGTCCGGGCAGGGGAGATCGTGGAGCGGGGGACCCACGACGAGCTGATGGCCATCGAGGGGGTGTACGCCCGGTTGGCCCGGATCCAGAACACCACGTTCATCGAGGAAAGCTTTGAGAAACTCGCCGGACAGATCTAGCGCTCCGGGCACCCCCGCATGAACCCCTCCCCCGAGCCTTCATCCGGGGGGGCGGCAGCCCCGGTCGAGTACTTCAACCGCTACTCGGGTCGCGTGGAGCGCGAGGAAATATACGGCGAGGGATGGGTCCGCTGGTCTTACGGGAATCCGCTTGGCCGGCTGGTGCTCCACGCGCTGGTGAAGCGAAGCCTCTTCAGCCGCTGGTATGGGTGGCGGATGGATGCAAGTTCAAGCCGGTCGAAGGTCCTGCCGTTCATCCGGCGCTACGGGCTTGATCCATCGGAGTTCCTCAGCCCGGCGGAGTCGTTCGCCACGTTCAACGAGTTTTTCCACCGCCGGCTGAAGCCCGGAGCCCGGCCGGTGGACCCCGACCCCGCGAGCCTGGTGTTCCCCGCAGACGGTCGTCACCTCGCTTTCCCCGACATCTCCCGGATGGAGGGAATTTTTGTGAAGGGGGAGACCTTCCCCCTGGAGGAGTTGCTTGGGGACGCCGGCCTCGCCCGGGAGTATGCCTCCGGCGCAATGCTGATCTCGCGCCTCTGCCCGGTGGACTATCACCGGTTTCATTTTCCGGTGGCGGGGCTTCCCTCCGCCCCGCGGCGGATCGAGGGTCCCCTGTTTTCGGTCAACCCGATCGCTCTCCGGCGGAACATCCGCATCCTCTCCAGGAATCGCCGATGGATCACGCCGATCGAACTCGCCTCCGGCGCCCGGGGGCTCCTGCTGGAGGTGGGAGCCACGAACGTCGGGAGCGCTGTGTCGACCTTCCGTCCCGGGGTGCCGGTGGCCAAGGGGGAGGAGAAGGGCTACTTTCGGTTCGGGGGATCGCTCACCCTTTGCATCTTTCCCCGCGGTTTGGTCCGGTTTTCGGACGATCTGCTGGAGCAGAGCCGGGTCGGGCGGGAGCTCTACGCCAGGGTGGGGGACCGCTGCGGTCTCCTCGCCTCGTAGCACGGGCCGGCTCCCTGCAAAACAAAACAAAACAAAAGCCCCGCCGTTGCTGGCGGGGCTGATGTGAAAATCGAGTTTCCAGGGTTTCCGTGGCGTCTCCGCCACTGGAAGGAATTACTTGGAGGCGGCGGCTGCCGGGGCTTCCTTCTCGCGGACGAGAGTCGCACCCTTGCCAACGCGCTTCCGGAGGTAGGTGAGCTTGGCGCGGCGGACCTGGCCATGACGCTCCACCTCGATCTTGTCGATGCGGGGGGAGTGGATCGGGAACACGCGCTCCACGCCCTCGCCGTAGCTGACGCGACGGACGGTAAAGCTGGCGTTCAGGCCATGGCCGCGGCGGCCCATGACGACGCCGGTGAAGATCTGGATCCGTTCCTTGTCCCCTTCAACAACCTTCGTGTGGACACGGACGGTGTCGCCCACGTTGAACGGGGCGTCCTCCTTGCGGAGCTGTTCGGACTCAATCTTGTCTAGTAGCGCTTGGTTCATAAATTTTATCCGGGGCACTGGGCCCCGCTGGCGTTCTTGTTTTCGTTCAACAAATCCGGTCTCTGGCGCGCCGTCCGGAGCTTCGACTGCTCCCGGCGCCATTTCTCTATCTCCGCATGATGGCCCGAGAGCAGGATCTCAGGCACCTTCATCCCGCGAAACTCCGCCGGCCGGGTGTAGTGCGGGTATTCCAGCAGCCCGTGGCTGAAGGACTCATCCGCCGCGCTCTCATCGTCGCCCAAGGCGCCGGGAAGGAGCCGCGTCACCGCATCCACCAAAACCATGGCGGGCAAACCGCCATTGGTCAGCACAAAATCACCGAGGCTGACTTCATCCGTCACCAGCGCCTCGCGCACCCGCTCATCCACCCCTTCGTAGCTGCCACAGATCAGGAGCAGGTGCTCAACCGTCGACATCTCCCTGGCCACGGCCTGGGTGAAGGGCCGCCCGGCGGGGGAGAACAGGACCACCCGGGTCCCCGGCCCCCGAAGGGCCTCCACCGCCTCGAACACAGGCTCCACCTTGAGCACCATCCCGGGGCCCCCCCCGAACGGGCGGTCATCCACGGTCTTATGGCGGTCGTGAGTGTAGTCCCGCAGGTTGTGGATCCGAAGATCCAGGAGCCCCGCCGACCTTGCCCGCTGCACGATGCTCACGTCCAGCGGTCCGGCGAACATCGCCGGAAAGAGCGTTAGCACATCGATGCGCATGGCGGCTGGTGCACCCGGGAGGCAGGTGAGCCTCCCCCCGCGGTCAGCGCTCGGTCCGCGGCCGCCCGCCCTCTTCCACGATCTCAACCGAGCAGCGAATCCCTTTCCGGGCGCTCCCTGCGGCCAGAAGGGAACGAAGCGCGTTGATGGTCTTCCCACTGCGGCCCACCACGCGGCCGACATCGGAGGATTCCAACCGCATCTCGTAGACCGTCGCCCCGTGCCGCTCCACCGGAGTCACAACAACCTGCTCGGGGTGCCGCACCAGGCCCTTGACGATATATTCGATCAAGCCCTGCATGGAGGGTTCCTTGAAACGAGCCGTCCCGGACGACTCAGGCCGCCGGGGCCTTGCCGGCGCGCTTGATGAAGCTGGCGACGGTGTCGGAGGGCTTCGCCCCCTTGCTCAGCCAATACTTCGCCCGGTCAAGGTTGATCGTGTAGTTGGAAAGGCCGGCCTTCTTCGGGTCGTAGCTTCCAATCTCCTCGATGCACTTGCCGTCGCGGGGGCTGCGATTGTCGGCGACGACGATGCGGAACACGGGGTCGTTGCGGGACCCAACACGCTTCAAGCGGATTTTAACTGCCATAGATTATCGTGAATTCACCCGCTCTCCCGTTGGTCATCAACGGGGAAGCGGTGGTTAACCGTTTCAAAAAGAGCCGTGAACTTACGCGTCGAAAAGCGGCAAGGCAAGTAATGATTTTGGGGTACTGCAAGTTCCATTCCAAATCCCGCTTGAGTTGTCCGAAACGAGTCCGATACTTCAAGTATGGCGATCGGCATGAACATCTCGGCGCGGATGAGTCAGAACATGACGCTGGCCCCCCAGCTTCAGGCTTCTCTGGCGCTCCTTCAGGCTCCCACCTTGGAACTGGCTGCGATGCTCCAGAATGAGATCCAGCAAAATCCTATGCTGGAGGAGGTTCCATCCACCGAGGTGGAAGTGGCCGACAAGCCGGGTCGGGAGGACGAGGCGACCACCCAGCTCGATCCTGCCGAGCCTCCCCGGGATGTGCTCTACGATCCGGCGACCGAAAAGCCTTCGAATGCCCCGGTCGACGATTTCATGGCCGAGTGGCAGAAGCTGGTCCAATTCGACACCGAGTGGCGGGAGTATTACGCCCAGACCAACGTCCCAAACCGGGCCTCGGAGGAGGACGAGGAGCGCCGGCAGTTCATGTTTGATTCCCTCGCCTCGGGGGTTTCCCTCCAGGAGAACCTCCTTGAGCAGGTCCGGCTTTCGGACATGGATGAGGGGCAGACCCGGATCGCCGAGCTGATCGTCGGGAACATCGATGAGTACGGGTATCTCAAGAGCTCGATCGAGGAGCTCGCCCTCAACCACCAGCATCCGGTGGAGCAGGTTGGGGAGGTCCTGAAGCTGATTCAGACGTTCCAGCCTCCGGGCGTCGGGGCCCGCGACCTTCGCGAGTGCCTGCTGCTCCAGCTCGACCGCGCCGGCCGCAAGGAGACTCTTGAGTACCAGATCGTCGACCAATACATGGAGGCGCTCGGCAAGCGCCGCCTTCCCGAGATGGCCAAGGGGCTTGATCGAAGTGTCGATGAGATCCAGGACGCCGTTCAGGAGATCAGCCGGCTTGAGCCGCGCCCGGGTCGCGCCTTCCTCCCCGACAACGACCAGTATGTCGTGCCCGAGGTGTTCGTCACCAAGTCGGGAACCGAATACGTTGTTTCAACCAACAACGAGCAGGTGCCACAGCTCCGGATCAGCAACTACTACAAGGACCTCATGTCCAAGGCGGAGAGCTCACCCGAGGTTCGGGACTACATCCGCGAGAAGATCCGTGCGGGAAAATTCCTCATCAAGAGCATCCACCAGCGCCAGCAGACGATCACCAACATCGCGAAGGAAATCGTCAGCCGCCAGCGGGAGTTCATGCAGCATGGCGTGAGCGCCCTCCGGCCGATGACCATGGTGCAGGTGGCTGAGGCCGTCGGGGTCCATGAGACCACGGTCAGCCGTGCGGTTTCCGGGAAATACATGCAGACCCCGCAGGGGATCTTTGAGATGAAGTATTTCTTCACCTCCGGGATCCAGACCGCCTCCGGCGGCACGATGTCGAACACCAGCGTGAAAGACATCATCGCGGAGATCTTCGCAGCCGAGAATCACGCCAAGCCGCTGTCCGACCAGGAGGTGGTGAAAATGCTCGCCGAGCGGAACATCATCATCGCGCGCCGCACGGTGGCGAAATATCGGGACGAGCTCAACATCCTCCCGTCGAATCTCCGCAAGGTCTATTAGCAGCCCCCCTCCCGCTTCCGGGCCCGCGGGGTCGGACGGGGAGCGAGGATCGGGTGGCTGCCCTGCAGCTGCCTCCCCCTCCGTGGGGAGACCGGATTGAGCCCCTCCCCCCTGACCTCGTCCCATCGGGCGGGATCAGACCTTGTGGCCCAGCTTCTCCCGTTTGGTCCTGAGATACCGTTCGTTGTGGGGGTTGGGAGGGATCCGGATCGGCACCTGCTCGACGATCTCCAGGCCGTAGGCATCCAGGCCGACGACTTTCTTCGGGTTGTTCGTCAGGAGTCGGATGCTGTGGAGCCCCAGGTCGGCCAGCATCTGGGCTCCCAGGCCGTACTCCCGGAGGTCCATCTTGAACCCAAGCTTGAGGTTCGCCTCGACCGTGTCGTAGCCCTGCTCCTGGAGCTTGTAGGCCTTGATCTTCGGTGCCAGGCCGATCCCGCGCCCCTCCTGTCGCATGTACAGGATCACACCCGATCCCTCCGCCGCCACCCGGCGCATGGCCTGATGGAGTTGGGGCCCGCAGTCGCAGCGACGTGATCCGAAGACATCCCCCGTGAGGCACTCGCTGTGGACCCGGACGAGGACGTTCTTTCGTCCCTGGACATCCCCCTTCACGAGGGCGAGGTGGTGCTGGTTGTCGACTCGCGACCGGTAGAGGTGGAGATTGAACTCGCCGTAATCGGTCGGCATCTGGATCGTCTCGATCCGCTCGATGAGTTTCTCCTCCATCCGCCGGTACTTGATCAGATCCTCGATGGTGCAGAGTTTCAGGGAGTGGCGCCGGGCGAACCGGATCAGGTCGGGGAGCCGGGCCATTGTCCCGTCGTCCTTCATGATTTCGCAGATCACCCCCGCGGGCCGGCATCCGCTCAAGCGGGCGAGGTCGACGGCCGCTTCGGTGTGGCCGGCTCGTTGCAGCACCCCGCCGGGCTTGGCCCGGAGGGGAAAGACGTGCCCGGGCTGGACCAGGTCCTCGCGCCGTCCCCGGGGATCGGCCAGCACCTTGATGGTGCGGGCCCGGTCGGCGGCGCTGATCCCGGTGGAGATTCCCTGGGCGGCGTCAACGCTCACCTGGAAGTCGGTTTTGAAGGTGTCCCTGTTCTGCCCGACCATCTGCTCGATGCCGAGCTCGTTCAGTCGGTCGGAAGTGGTCGGGACGCAGATCAGCCCGCGGCCGAACTTGGCCATGAAGTTGACGCCGGCGGGGGTGGCTTTTTCGGCCGCCATCACCAGGTCCCCCTCGTTCTCGCGGTCGGCGTCATCCACCACGATCACCATCCGCCCGCGCCGGATGTCCGCCAGCACGCTCTCGATCGAATCGAATGTCTTCTTCATTCCCGGGGCGAGACTAGCGGCCGGGAGGGCGGGGGTGCAGCAAGAAACATTCAGGTGGGTGCATTGGCCTTGACCCGGCCAAAGGGGTCCGGTGAAGTTGCGGGACTATCACGTATGGCTCGCTTTTCCCGACTGGACGTCCTGCAGCGTATCATCGACCAGGCCCTGGTTCCCGTCTTCTACCACCCGGACGCCCCCGTGGGGTGCCGTGTGATCGCGGCCTGTGCCGCCGGGGGCTCGACGGTGTTCGAGTTCACCAACCGGGGGGATCACGCGATCGATGTCTTCCAGACCCTGATCCAGAACACGCGTCGTGAGCACCCCTCGGTGATCCTTGGGGCCGGGTCGATTGTGGACGAGGCGACGGCGGCCCTCTATGCGGCGCAGGGGGCGAATTTCATCGTCGGCCCCTCCTTCAACCCCGCGGTTGCGAGGTTCTGCAACCGTCGAAAGATCCCGTACCTCCCGGGCTGCGCCACCCTCACCGAGATCGGCGTGGCGGAGGAGGCGGGGGTGGAAATCGTGAAGCTCTTTCCGTGCGAGGCGGCCGGCGGGCCGGGGTTTGTGAAGGCGGCCCTTGGCCCGACCCCCTGGACCCGGATCATGCCGACCGGGATCGAGAGCGTGACCCGCGAGTCGCTTGGGGCGTGGATCAAGGCCGGGGCCGTGGCCCTGGGGCTGGGGCGGGCACTCTTCCCCAAGGAGGCGCTCGACTCCGGAAACTACGAGCTCGTGACGCGCCGCACCGCCGAGGTGCTGGGATGGATCCGCGAGGCCCGCACGGGCCCCAAGGCCTGACACACCGCAGCCGCCGATTTCCCCCACCGATGGCCGAGCAGGTTTATCTTGGAATCGACCTTGGAGCCGAGAGCGGCCGCGTGATGGCCGGCCTCTGGGATGGCCGCAAGGTGAGGGTTGAGGAGTTGCACCGCTTTCCCAACGGGGGCGTCTGGGTTGGGGAGAGCCTTCGGTGGGATTTGGTGCGCCTCTGGTCCGAGATCCAGGCCGGCCTCACGGCCGGCGCCCGCCGGTTTGGATCCTCCATCGTCTCCGTGGGCGTGGATACCTGGGGGGTGGACCATGTGCTGCTCTCCCGGACCGGGGAGCTGCTCGGCCTTCCGTTCCACTACCGGGATCCCCGCACCCGGGGTGTGATGGCCCGGGTGCTGAAGCAGGTTTCGCGGGCGGAAATCTTCGAAGCCTCGGGCCTCCAGTTCATGGAGATCAACAGCCTCTTCCAGTTGGTCGCCCTGCGGGAGCAGCATCCCGAGCTGCTTGAGGCGGCCGGGACCTTCCTCATGATGCCCGACTGGATCCACTGGTGCCTCTCCGGGGAGAAGCGGGCTGAGTTCACGAACGCGACGACCACCCAGTTCTTTCATCCCACCCACCGCACCTGGTCGACATCGCTGCTGGGGCGCCTCGGAATCCCAACATCGATGCTTCCCCCGGTGGTCCTGCCGGGCACGCCACTCGGCCCGGTGCTCCCGGGCCTGGCCTCGAGGCTCGGGCTTCCCTCAACCCTCTCCGTCGTCGCGCCCGCCTCGCACGACACGGGATCTGCCGTGGCTGCCGTTCCAACAGGGAACACGGGCGGCACCAACTGGGCCTACATCAGCTCCGGCACCTGGTCCTTGATGGGGGTGGAGGTCGGAAACGCCATCCTCACCCCCAGGGCCCAGGCCCTGAACGTCACCAACGAGGGGGGCATCGAGGGAACCTACCGGCTGCTCAAGAACATCATGGGCCTCTGGCTCGTGCAGCAATGTCGCCGGTCGTTCGAGCGCTCGGGGCGCACGGTCGACTACGACGGCCTCGTTCGCGCCGCCGAGGCGGCCGCGCCCCTGCGATCCATCGTCGACCCGGATCATCCCTCGTTCCTCAACCCGGAGGACATGCCTGGGGCGATTCGCGCCTATTGCGCCCGGACGGGGCAGCCGGTGCCGCAGGATGCCGGGGAGCTGGTGCGATGTGCCCTGGAAAGCCTGGCTCTCAAGTACCGCGCGACCCTGGAGGGGATGGAGGAGTTGGTGGGGGGGCGGATCGAGGTGATCCATGTCGTCGGCGGCGGGTCGCGGAACGCGTTGCTGAACCAGTTCACGGCAGACGCCTGCGGCCGCCCTGTCCTGGCCGGCCCGGTCGAGGCCACGGTGCTTGGGAACGTCCTCGTGCAGGCGCGGGCCGCGGGGGAGATCGGCTCCCTGGCCGACCTTCGGGGCGTGGTGCGCGAGTCCGGCCCCCCGGTCCGGTTCGAGCCGCGCGATCCCGGGGCG
>DMJJ01000341.1:30572-30839 GCA_003452185.1 Verrucomicrobiales bacterium
TCGAGCCGCGCGATCCCGGGGCGTGGGAGGCTGCCCGGGGGCGGTTTGCAGCGCTCCTGGCGATGGAGCCGGCATGATCCGCAAGGCCTTCAGGATGTCGGTGAACCCCGGGTGCCGGGAGGAATACGAACGTCGTCACAACCCGATCTGGCCGGAGCTGGAGAGGCTGCTGCATGCCCACGGGGTGAGGAACTACTCGATCTTCCTGGATGAGGGCTCGAATGAGCTCTTCGCCTACGCGGAGATCGAGAGCGAGGAGCGTTGGGA
>DMJJ01000459.1 GCA_003452185.1 Verrucomicrobiales bacterium
CCTGCCCGTGGAATCCCGGCATCCCCCGGCGGAGGGCTGTAGCGCGGCACCGTCGACGGGGCGTAGGTGGCTGAAGGGCGGAATCCCGTCGAGGGGGCGGGGGCCACGGGGAGGGCGGCGGCGGAGGGAATCACCTCCCCCTTGAGGCCCGATCCCGCAGTCCGCGGGGGAAGCGAAGGCTGGGGTGCGGGGCGCGGAGATGCCACCGCGACCGCCGGTGCCGGTGTGGGGGCAGGGGCGGGAATGGAGGTCGACAGGGTCGCCCCTTGCGGTGGCGTGCGTGACGGCAGGGGGGCTGTGGTTGCGATGCCGGTGGCGGCAGGCGTGGGCGCCACGGGAGGAGTCGATCCCGCGGGAGCGGCGGGGGTTGGGGGAGATCCGCCGGCCGTCGATGCCGCCCCGAGGGTGCGGGGAGGGGGGACGAACCGGGTGCTGGGGATGTACGGGGAGGTGGCGCCCGGCAACACTTCCGAGTTGGCGGGCGTGAACGCGGCCGACGGAGAGGCAAGGGCCGGCTTCGCGGGCGCCGGTGCGGAGGCGGGGGTGGCAGGGGCGCCGGCGCTGGCCGGTGGACTCCACCGTCCCGAGCCCATCCCGGGCGAGACCGAGGCGAGCCGCGGGCTCTGCAGCACCAGGCCGTTCCCCGAGGTGTTGAGCGTCTCGCGGGTTCCGCCTACCCCTGTCCAAGCGGTTTCCCGCAGGGCGGCCTGAGGGATCGGGCTCCGGCTCGCCTGCGCCACCTGGGCCCGGCCGACCCCCTCAAACACCACACTCCGATCGTGCCCGACGACTGTCCGGTTCACCACCGCCGAGTCCCGATACAGCGCTGCGGCATGGCTCGCGGAGGCATAGAAGTGGTGAGGGCGCGGTTCGCAGAACCGGCTCCACGGGATGAAAACAAAATCGTAAAAGCCGAGTCCGAACCCAAACTCAAACCCAACGCTGCGGCTCTCATACCACCAGCCGCTCATCGGATGATACCAGGCTCCGGGCGGAAGGGGGGCCCATCCACAGTGGCTCCCACTCTGACGCCAGCAGACCCAGGCCGGGCCCCACACGGTGTCGGGCACCCAAACCCAGCCATGCCGGGGGAGGCTGCACCAACGGCCATAATGGAAGGTGGCCCAGCCCCAGGGGTAATCCGACACCCAGTACCACCCAGCGTCCGTCCAGACCCAGTGTCCTCCATCCGCGTACGGGCGCCAGGATCCCCCCACGACCGTGTAGTCCGGGCGCCAGCAAGCTCCGTAACCCTCGACCTGAACCCACGACCCGTAGGGAGCCAGGGTGTCCTGGAAGTAGGGAACCGAGACCTGTTGGGGAACCGGCCCCGGAAGGGGTTGAACCGCGGTCCCCGGGGGGGGCTGGGGTGAGGTGACGTAGGAGGGAAGGGGGTTGGTCACGTACGTCGGGGTCACCACGGTCGTCGCGGCGTCCGGGGTCGGAGGCGCCGCCGGGGAGGGGGGTGCGGCAGCGGGTTGCGACGTCCCCTTTTTCTGCATGGCGGTCAGGACAGCGGGCGCCACTCCGATGTCGGTCAGGTAAATGAGGTCGTCGGGCCCGAGTTGAAACCGGTCCGGGGTCCTTTGGACATAGGCCAGCATCACTTCCTCGTTCACGCCGGCCCGGGCAAGCTTCGCGACCTCGCGGACTGAGGCCGTGATGGAGGCGGGCTCCCGGGGCGGTGCTTTGGGACCCACCAGGGGGGGCGCCACCTCCGGCTGGGGAGCCTGGACCACCGGCGGAGCCGGCACCGGGATCGGACTGGGTTGCGCCTCCGCCGGAGGAGCTGCTTGGACCGTCGGTTTGCCATCCCGTGATTCCACCCCGCTGCATCCCCCCAAGAACACAATCCCTGCCAGCAGGAGGAGTTCACCAATCAAACGGCGGAGGGGAACTTTCATGGGACTTGACGGTTGGTTGTTCAGGCGCTTGTCGGGAGGAATCTTCCGCTCTTCAGCCGGATCGATGCAACCCTTAACGACTGCTGATAAGACGATGAGCCGGGGGCGCTATTCATTGGCCGTGGAGGGGGATTTTTGTGGCTCTAAAATGCTGGCATCCAGCGGTTTGCTGGCCACTCGAATCGGGGCGGCACTTTTTTCTAAAGTTCCGGGCCAAGAGGTCGATCAAGTGGCTGTCTTGAAGACCAGGCAGCAGGCGGCCTGAAGGATCGCCTGCAGGGGAGAACGGCAAGTGCCCCAGGATGAAAACTTGCCTGCGACAGGACGTCGCAAGTCAACCGGCCCCGCAACGGGGCTTCATGGAAGAAATATGGTTATCAATACGAACTTCTCGGCTCTGAATGGGGCTCGACTCCTTTCTGAATCGACAATGAGCCTCCAGAAGTCGCTCGCCCGACTCTCCTCCGGCTCGAAAATCGTCTCCCCCGAGGATGACGCCGCAGGTCTCGCCGTCTCCATGCGCTTGGACGCGCAGATCAACCGCACCACCGCTGCGAACAACAACGTGAGCAATGCCGTCTCCTTCGCCCAGACGGCCGAAGGGTTCATGAGCAAGGTTGCCAAGGCCCTGGATCGTATGAGCGAACTGGCGATCCTCTCCCAGGACGTCACGAAGAGTAACGCAGATCGCACGCTCTACAACAACGAGTTCACCACGCTTGCCTCGTACATCACGAACGTGGCATCGAAGGACTTCAACGGGGTCAGCCTCTTCACCAGCACGACGCTCCAGGTCACGATCGACAGCGAGGGAGCCACGTTCGCGATGAACGGGATCAACCTCGGTGCCGGCACCTACACGACCGCGACCGGTTCCTCGGTCGACACCACCACCAACGCCGCCACCGCGCTCACCAACGTTAAGAACGCGATCACCACCCTGGCGGCCGACCGCGCCACCGCGGGCGCGAATCTCGCCCGGCTCCAGTACACCAGCGAGCAGCTCGGTGTGCTCCACGACAACCTCTCCGCCGCCAACAGCCGCATCAAGGATGTCGATGTGGCGGCCGAGAGCACGGCCTACGCGCGATTCAACATCCTGGTCCAGTCCGGAACGGCGATGTTGGCGCAGGCGAATTCCCTGCCGCAGTCGGTGCTCAAGCTCCTGCAGTAACCGGAGACTGACCCTTCGCGACGTCCTTTCCGCAGACCCCGGGCCTCCACGGCCCGGGGTCTTTTGTTTTCTCCTTCGGAGGCGGCTGTCGGCAGGAGGGCCCTGACCTTCTGCGCGGCCCGATCCAGGCCTAGAACACTCCAAGAAGTTTCATGGAGGCGATCATCGCAAACGCCAGCACCAGCGAGTCGAACCACTTTTGAGGAATCCGCGCCACCAGGCTTCGGCCCGCGAACAACCCTGCGGCGATGCACGGGAGCAGCAGGGCGTTGAACGCGAGCGTGCGGGTGCTGATGAGTCCGAGTTGGGCGCTGAAGGGGACCTTGATGAGGTTGATGAGAAGGAAGAACCAGGCGCTGGTGCCGACGAACTCGGCCTTTGGGAGCGACACCGCCAGGAGATAGAGCCCCATGACGGGTCCTGCGGCGTTGGCCAGCATGGTCGTGACCCCGGCCGTGAGCCCCATCCCCCAGGCAAACGCGTGCGTGTGGGGGACGTGGGTAAACGGCCCCGGCCTCCAGTTCCGGAGCAGCTGGAGCAGGGCAAGCACCAGCACGACCCCCCCGATCAGGGGCCGATAGCGCCCCTCGGGGAGCCAGCGCATGAGCCACCATCCAATCCCCACCCCCAGGACCGCAGGGGGCAGGGTCTTGAGGACATGCGACCAGAGGGCGTGGCGACGGAAGAGCAGCACGGCCCCAATGTCACCGCAGATCAGCATCGGGAGGACGACCCCCGTGCTGCCGCGGGCCGAGAAGAGCTGCGCGAAAATCACCACGTGCAGGAGGCTGATCCCGGGGAGGCCGCTCTTGGAGACGCCGATCCCGCAGGCTGCCACCATCGCGAGGAGCCATTCCCCCAGGGTAAAGTCGGGCAACATGTCGGGATGGAGCCTCTCAGGGACGAAGCACTTCGTCGATCACCCGGTAGGCTTCCGTCCGGGTGGCAGGGGGGAAGCGGTGGGGACCCTCGGGGTGGACCACCGTCAGGGCCTCGGGCTTGCCGAGCAACGCGAACACCGGCCTGGCGGCGTCGGCGACGCGGTCGACGCTCGCCGCCCGGAAGTTCGTGTCCCCCAGCGGGGCGCTGATGAAGACCCGCCGGGGGGCGATGGCTCCCAGGATCTCCGGAAAATCAAACGGCAGCTCCGCAAGACGGCCCCGGAAGTCCGCCAGACGGGGCATGTACCGGGTCTGGCACCAGCCCCGTTCCGGCGCCCAGTTGGCCGGGTCCCCTCCGTAGTAATCCCGAAAGCTGTCGAGTCCGCAGCTCGAGACCACCACCCGGATCCGCGCGTCGAAGGCGGCCGTGAAGATCCCGTTGTGTCCCCCGAGCGAGTGTCCGATGGCGCCAAAACCGCGATCCTTCCGCACGAACGGGAGCTTCTCCAGGAGGTCGAGCCCCCGGCTGTTGATCCAGATGGCGAGCATGGTGCCGCTCTCAAATCCGAGCCCCTTCACATCCGGCCAGTAGTCCGCCAGCATCGGGTAGGGTGGGGCGAGCACCACGTAACCGCGTTGGACCAGCTCCACGCCGTACTCATCATCGGGGCTTTCTCCGAGGCCCACCACCACCTTGCGCCCCGCCTTGTGCGTCTGGTGCAGGGCGAGCACGGCCGGAGCCCGATGCCCGCGTCCCCTCAGCATCGATGTTTTCGGGATGAGCAAGTAGGCCGCAACCCGCACCGAGGGCCGTATCTGGTAACTGACCGTCCATCGGAGGTAATCTCCCCGATCCTCCTCCTGCTCCAGCCGCTGATCGAGGGGGCACCGGCCTGCGGTCCCGGGATACGGGCCCATGATGCCCTGCATGGCACCCAGGACCTCCTGTCGACGGGACTCCCAGTCCGCGCCGCGAGCCACGGGGCGTCTCTCTCCGTGGGAATCGTGTCGTTCGAGAAGCCTGTCCCGGTCCAGCGGGGCGGCGCCCGCAGCGGGCCCTGCCAGGGTGAGCGCAAGCAGCGCCATGAGGCGGATGGAGCCGGGGGATGCGTGTCGCATGGGCTCTGACCCTAGTGCGGCAAATCGAGCGGTGGAAGGCCGTTTTGACTGGCCCCCTTCTGGGCATTTCCTGCCCGGAAGGAGACGCCGGCGGCAACCCCTGCCAGGGGGGAACGCGGTCCCTGAGGGGCAACGCAGGCTGCTCAAGCCTCCGTGGGGCAGGGACTTGAGGGCAATCGTGTGAGGTTCCAAAAAAATGGTAACAGCTTTGCTACAGAGCGAGGGATGAACGGCACCAAGGCGAATAAGCGCCTCAACTTCTGGCTGATCCTCTGTTTTACCTGCTCGGGGATGAGCGGGCTCATGTACGAGGTCGGGTGGGTCCGGATGCTCGAGCTGGTGTTCGGCTCCACGACCTACGCCGTGGCGACGGTGCTCGCGGTGTTCATGGGCGGCCTCGCTCTGGGGAATCACCTCATGGGACGCTGGATCAAGCGGGTCGAACGCTATGAGCCGCTCCTCGTCTACGCCTGGATCGAGGTGGGAATCGCCATCCTCGCGGCACTCATCCCTCTCCTCATCCACGCGTTCATCCCCGTTCAGCAGCTTGCCGTCAAGGTGGTGGGAAACTCTTTCGCCGCCGCAACGGTGATCCGGTTTTTCCTCTCCGCCCTCGTGCTCCTGCCCCCGACGCTCCTCATGGGGGCGACGCTCCCGCTGGTGAGCGAACTCGTCTCCCAGGATGCCCGGTTCGGGCGGCGGACCATCGGATGGCTTTACGCGGCGAACACCTTCGGAGCGGTGCTCGGGTGCGGGCTCGCCGGGCTGGTGCTCTTCCCGTTGATCGGCCTCACCAAGACCCTTTGGGTGGCGATGACCCTGAACGCCGTGGCGGCCATGGGAGCCTGGGCCTTGTGCAAGCGCTCGAGCGCGCAGCTCATGGTGGATGATGGAGAGGAGTCGGACGCGATCGCCGGGACACGGCTGGCGTACGCCATGGACTGCGAGCCGACGGTCGAGGATGGCCGCTCGATGGTCGCCATGTACGGGGTCTCGGGCCTGGTGGCCATGCTCTACGAGGTGGCCTGGAGCCGCGTGCTGGTGCTGGTGCTCGGCTCCTCGGTGTACGCTTACACCATCATGCTGATGACGTTCCTGCTCGGGATCGCGGTCGGGGCCTGGCTTGGGACCCGGTACATGCGCAACCGATGCTACGTCTTCCACGGCGTCGCCCTGGTTCAGCTCTTCATCATGCTGACCACCTACATCGGGGTGCAGGTGGTCGAGGACCTGCCGTGGCTCTACCTCCAGGCGTACGAGATTCTTCCGGCCTCCCGGTTCAGCTTTCTCGGGACCCAGTTTGCCTTCGCCTTCGCCCTGATGGTGCTCCCGACCCTCGGGCTCGGGGCCATGTTCCCCATCACGATGCAGGGGCTTCCAACCCGGAATGAGTCAGCCGGCCGGCTTGTCGGGTGGGCCTGCGCGAGCAACACGCTCGGCGCGATCGCCGGCTCGGTGGTCGCGGGGTTCTGCCTCGTCCCGTGGTTTGGGACCCAGAAGACCCTCCTCATCGGGGTCTGCATCAACGCCGTGATCGCAGCCTGGGCCATCGGGTTCATCCGTCGCGGGGTCCTCAGGCGCATCCGCAAGCCGGTCGCCGGCGCACTTCTCGGGACGGGGGTGGCAGCCCTCCTGGTCACGCACCGATGGGACCCGGCCGTGATGTCGTGCGGGATCTTCCGTTACGCCTCCAGCTTTGTCGGAACCACCCATGAGCAGTTCCGGGATCACGTGCACGAGGGGACGGGCGAGGTGCTTTTCTTCGATGAAGGGCTGACTTGCGCCGTGGCGGTCACGCGGGGACGCGACCTGACCCGGCTCTCGGTCAACGGGAAGCCGGATGCCTCGGTTCCCTCGGACTCAGTGAACCCCTTCCCGCCGCCGGTCAGCAGCGGTCCGCCCCAGCAGGGGGACCTGGTCACCCAGTCCATGGTCGCCCAGCTTCCGCTGCTCCTTTCCCCCAAGCGGGACGACGTCCTGGTGATCGGTTTTGGAAGCGGTGTCACCTTGGGGGCCGCCCTGACCCACCCGCTCAAGCATGTCGACTGCCTTGAGCTCGAGGGAGCCGTGATCCGCGGCAGCCAGTTCTTTGAGCGTTATAACCGGAATCCCCTCCAGGACAAGCGGACCCGGCTGATCGTCAACGACGCCCGGAACCATCTGCTCGTCAGCAACCAGAAATACGACGTCATCATCTCGGAGCCGTCGAACCCCTGGATCCCGGGGGCGGCCAACCTCTTCACGCAGGAGTTCTTCGAGGTCGGGAAGGCCCGGCTGAACGCCGACGGAACCTTCTGCCTCTGGCTCCAGATGTACGAAATCGAGTCGGAGCATTTCCAGCTCCTCCTCCGGACCTTTTCGTCAGTCTTCCCGAACGTGCATGTCTTCCGTCAGGGGCTCGACGCCATTGTGCTTGGAAGCCAGCAGCCGCTGCCGATCGATGTCGCCCGGATCCGCGAGCGGATGACCGGCGATGTGCAGAAGACCCTGGAGCAGCTTCGCCACCCGCGCCCCGAGGATGTCCTCGCGCACTACTGGGTTGGGGGCAAGGACCTCCTCGCGCAGTTGGGGGGCAGGGTGTACAACACGGATGACAACCGGGTGATCGAGTATTCCGCCCCGCTGCGGGTGCTCGTCAAGGGAACCGCGGAGCTGACCTCTCCCGCCGTCCTGAGGCTTTTCCAGGAGAAGAGCACGGGCCTCCTGCCCCACATCCAGTCCGGGGAGTTTGCCCGCAACACCGATTTCTGGCTCCGGCTGGCGGACGTGGCCCGGAAGAACGGGGGGCAGGTCGATTCGCTGCGCTACGCACTCCGGTCGATCGAGATCGAGCCATCGACGGACGCGATCCGTCTGGCGGCCCTGGCGTATGATCGCCTTGGAGCCACCAAGCCCGGGCTTGAGCTGGTGGAGAAGTACCACAAGGACTTCCCGGACTCCACGACCCTCCTGCAGTCGAAGACCGAGCTGCTGGCAGGCTCCGGCCAGTGGGCCGGCGTCCGCAAGACCGCGGAGCAATGGCTGCAGCTCAACCCGGCGGATTCACGCGGACGCTATTTCCTGGCCCTGAGCTCCTACCATCTCCAGGCGCCCGAGGAGGCCTTGGCGGCCCTTGAAAACCTCAAGTCCTGGCTCTGGGAGGACAAGGAGTACCGGCAGCTCCCGTGGTACCTTGGCACCCTGTACTGGCAGTACAACCGGTTCAACGAAGCGATCCCCTGCCTGGAGCTCTACCTGCAGCGCGATCCCCAGCATGTTCAGGCACGGCTCCAGCTGGTCGACTCCCTTCAGCGCGTCGGCCGGGACAGTGATGCGATCTCCGAGTGTCTCCACCTCTCCCAGGTCACGAGCTCGATGGCGGATCAGGTCCTCCAGGGCGCGGTCCGCAACCTGGTCGGGGGCGACTACAAATCGGCAGCCGACCAGCTGCAGCGGGCCCATCAGCTCAAGCCATGGGACCCGGACATCGCGCTCAGACTCGCCTACACCCTCGAGCAGCAGGGGAATCTCAAGGGGGCCACCGAGACCCTGGAGCGTTACCTGACAAAGCTTCCCGACCGTGCCCCGGTGGTCGGCTACCTCGGACATCTCCTCGCCAAGCAGAACCAGAAGGAACGGGCCGACGTCATGGCGGCCCGATACCGGGTCCTCACCGGCGAGGCGTGGGACGTGAAGTGATCCCCGGCCTGCGCCTCCCGGCGTGGAGCTCCGTCCCGGAAACCCTCGGGACGCGGAGTCCTAGTAGACTCCCTCGACGATCGTTTTCTCCATAGCGCCGAACGGCCGCACTTCGGCCACGCCATCCCAGGCGTACGGGGCGCGGGGTTCGCGGCGGATTGCCTCATCCCGCTCGAGGAACCGTGGCATGAAGAACTCCTTGGTCAGGGTCGTGAGTTCCACCCGGCCCCACTCGCCATACCCCTTGACGGTCGCGGTCTCCTTGGGATCGACGACCCGCAGCACCGCCCGCGGCTGGGGTGAGTAATAGGTGATCGAGAAGTTGTCCTCCGGCCGAAGCGGAACGCTCGCCGCCAGTCCCATGAGGGTGTTTCCGTAGGTGGGATAGAACCCGATCTTCCCCTCGAGAACCTCCTCCACGATGTAACGGACGTACTGCGGGGCCATGGTGGTGCCACCGCAGAACACCCCGCGGATCCCGGACTGGTAGAGGTTGACCTTCTCGGCCATCGCCTCCAGGAGCTTCGGCGTGGTGAAGAGGCCCGTCACCTTGCGGTGCTTGAGGATGGTGACCGCCTGGTCGACCACGTGGTCCATGTAGGAGCGGGCCACCTCGTATTTCTTGTCGGCCAGGATCTTCTTCACGAACCGCGGGTCGAGATCGATGAAGTAGCAGGAGCTCCCCCGGAAGTTGGCCAGGTGCTCGATCGCAAGCCGGAGGCGCCGGGGCCCCGTCGGTCCCACCATGAGCCAGGCTCCGCCACGCGGGAAATGCTCGTCCGAGACCTTGCCGGAGAACTCCTCGTAATCGACCTTGTAGTCGTTCCAGCCGATCCGCTGCTTCGGCATGCCGGTGGTGCCGCCGGTCTCAAAGATGTTAAACGGCTTCCCCTTGAACTGCGCGGGAACCCAGACCTCGGGCTGCTCATCCCGGAGCCACTCATCTTGGAAGTGGGGGAACCGGGCGATGATGTCGGCGAACGACTTCACCTCAGCCCTGGGATCCCACCCCGCCTTGCTCGCCCAGTTAAGCCAGAACGGGCATCCCGTCTCGGGGGAGAAATGCCACTGGATGGTTTCACGAACGTGGGCGTCAAGCTGCTGCTGCGCCTTCTGAATCAGGGAGGAATCAACGGACATGGTCGTATCGGTGGGTTGGGTGGAAATGCGGCTGTGGAATGGTTATCCAGGGGGTCGGATTCGATGCGGGTTGGCGTCGGTCACGGTTTCTTGATCTCGACGTCGACCTTCCTCGGGGCGTCGCTTCCGGCCTTGGCCGAGTCCTGGAAGGCGTACAGGTGGGTGTTGCTCGAGATGTAGATGATCCCGTTCGCCACCACGGGGGTCGAGTAGACCGGGGCGCCGAGGTTGACCTCGGAGATGAGGCGCTTTTCCTTGGTGGCCGCAAGGATGCTCAGGTCGCCATCCTCATCCCCCACATACACCTTGCCGTCGGCCACCAGGGTGCTGCCCCACATGTGGGCCTTCATGTCGTGGGTCCAGTAGAGCTTCCCGGTCTCGGCGTCGAGGCAATGGACGAATCCCGAGAAGTCCCCGATGAAGAGAAGCCCGGTCTCGGGGTCGATCGATACGGTCGAGATGCTGCGATGGATTCCCTTGTAGTCCCAGAGGGCCCCGCCGGCGGTGATGTCGCCGGTCTTGGTCGCATCGAGGCAGACCAGGTGGCCCACCCCCTCGCCATGTTCCGGATCCTGCCCCGTGGCGACGTAGATCCGGTTCTTGTAAAAGACCGGCGTCGCGTTGATCTCGCTCGGCCCCTCGGCCTGGGGATACTTGATCGGCTTGCCGTCCTTGGTCTTGTACTCGGGCGGATTGGCGTCGAACTTCCAGGCGATCGGGAGCACGTTGGAGTCCTCCTTCTTCACCGGCTTGGTGTCGAAGGCGTAGCAGAATCCGTCGCCGCCGCCGAAGAACACCAGCTTCTTGCCGTTCACGGTGCCGCTGCTGGGGGAGCTCCACTGGCCGTGGAAGATCCGCGGCCCGATGGCGGCGGAGTCCTCCGCCGCGAGCTTGCCCGTCTTCTTGTCGAGGGCGATGAAGCTCGGGGAGAGCGGGGAGGGGATGTTCACATGCGTCCAGTCCTGGCCGTTGGAGGTGCAGGCGTAGACGAGGTCATCGATGATGAGGACCGAGCAGTTGGAGGCGTTGTGCGGGAAGACCCCGAGCTCATCCATCATGTCGTAGACCCAGATGATGTCCGCATCCTTCGGCCCCACGGGCACGGGGGGCTTGCCCGAGTCCTTCACGAAATACTCCGCCTCCTTGTCAAAGGGGCCGTCGTTCCCGTTGGCCTGCCCGTTGATGTCGAGGCAGATCACCTCGCAGCGGCTGGTGACCAGGTAGACGCGGTCCCCCTGGATCGTGGGGGAGGAGAGGAGCCCGAGGCTTTCCCAGTCGTTGACCTTGCCGCTCTTGAGCTTCGGGACCACGAGCTGCCAGAGGAGGTCGCCCGACTTCTCGTCAAAGCACATGAGGATGCTCCGATCCCCGGCGTGACGCGGGTCGCGCGGGGCCTCGTTGTTCGTGCCGACGAACACCTTCCCCTGCGCGACGGTCACATTGCCGTAGCTCTGGGATCCAAGCTTCGCCACCCACTTCACGTTCTTGGTCGTGGCGAGATCTATCTCCTCGGTCCCCTTCTTCGGGCGGCCCGGGTCGAACTGCGACGGGAGGCCCTTGGCCGGGGAATACATGTTCCTCCCCGGGTCCGGGCCGCCCCACTGGGGCCAGTCGGATGCGGGGATCGCGGGAGCGGCAAACAGCAGGGCGGCGCAGAGGCCGACGCCGCCGACTCGGGGAAGGGAGGGTTCGATGTTCGGTTTCATGGGTCGCAATGAGAGTTGTCGGTTCAGGTCGGTCGTCCCGCGTTAGTTGGGCGTGATCTTCACGTTGTCGATGTAGACCCGCATGTCCTGCGGTGAGAAGCCAAAAAGTCCCGGCGACCCCCAGGCATGGGCATGCTGGTGGGGAACCTCCAGGGTCCAGCCCTCGGGCTCGGGCTCGTCGCGCTTCCAGGCCTTGGCCCGGACCACCCCCTTGCCATCCGGGGCGATGTCCACCCGGCTCTTCAGGGTGTACCAGGTGTTGGGAGCCCACTTGAAGTTGGGCGCATCGGTGGCGCTCGGCACGCGAAGCCGCTCCAGGTTGGAGTTGACCTCCAGCTTCTGGTCATTTCCCTTGAGGACGATCAAGTAGTGCTGGTTGATGATGCCGACCTCGGACATCTTCCGGCGGGTCCCCTCGCTCATCACGTCGGCCTGAAGGGTGTAGTTCTTCATCCCCGGGTCCCCGACAAACACAAAGGCCCGCTGGAAAAACCGATTGTCGATCGTCTTCACCAGCGCCTTGGACCCATCCTTGTCACGGACCTCAAACTTGAAACGGGCCCCGATCCAGGGGAGCGGCGGATAGGCGAAGGCCGTCGGGGGCTCGATGGTGTTGGTGGTGGTCTCCGAGAGGGTGAAGTTTTCGAAGTCGGTGCTGATCGGGAGATTCGGCATCACCCGGCCGCGGGTGTAGCCTTTGAGGGTCCCAAAGGTGGCCTCAAAGGCCCCGGCTGACGGGACCTTGTCCGGGGCCGCAACCAGCTCCCCGGCCTCGTTGAACGCCCCCTTCATGGTCGCCTTGACCCGGGCGGTCGGCGGGACGTAGCTGGCCCACTTGACCGTTCGCGGGTCGATGTTCTCATCGACCGTGAGCCCGTTCGCGTCCAGGGAGCGAACCCGGAATGTCGACTTCTCACCGGGATGCAGCAGCACCTCCGACGGGATCACCTGAAGCTGGGTGGCGGGCCCGGGGGCCGGCCATGCAGGGGCCGGCTTTGCCTCGGCCAGCCCGGGGTTCCTTCCCGGCTTGCCCCAGCAGTAAAGCTTGCGGGTGGTCTGGAGGTACACCTTCCCGTTGTAGGCAACCGGGGTCCCGAAGCATCGGCCATCGACGGAAACCTTCTGGAGCTTTTCACCCTCCTTTTCCCCGGGCTTGATGATGTAGAGGGCGCCGCGGGTTCCCGCCTCCCCCTCGCCGGAGGTCTTCCCCTCGGGGTCATCCAGGATCGGCACATAGAGCCGCCCGTCCGCGTAGAGGGGGCAGGCGTTGCGCTGCTCGATCCCGAGCTTCACCTTCCAGAGGATCGTCCCCTTGTTGGCATCCACGGCGCAGAGGTCCCCCTTCTCGGCCACCGCATAAATGGTGTCACCCACCAGGATCGGGGAGCTCGTGGAGCTCGAGACCTCGTTGGCCCACAGCTCCACCTTGGGTCGCTCGATGACGAGCGGGGTGTTGGTCGGGCTCGTTGGGAAGGCGTCCGTGAGCTTGAGGGCCACCATCTGCCCGAGCTCATACGGGGTTCCATAGACCGCGATCACCTTGTCGTTGTTGTGGACCAGGACGGTGGCGTTGATCCCGGCCCGGAAGAGGGGAACGCGCCAGATCGGATCCCCCGTGCGGGCATTGGCGCAGACGACGCTCCCGTCCCCGGTGGCGGCGTAAAAGACACGGCGTCCCTTGAGCCAGCCAAACTGCGGGTGGGAGAAGGAATTGTCCTTGGGACGATCGCCCGGGCTCGAGGCCCAGACCAGGGCGCCGGATTTCTTGTCGAAGGCGTAGAAGCGGTCGGCCGCCGCCCCCTGCGCACCCCAGTTGGCCGTGATCCCGCGGGTGATCACCAGGTCCTGATCAATGGCGGGGGAGGCGGTGCGGCTGTTCGGGAAGGTCAGCCGGCCGAAGAGCTCCATCAGCGAATGCTGCCAGAGGAGCTTCCCGTCGCCCGTGAAGGCGGCCAGAATCCCCTGGGTCCCCTGCATGTAAACATTGCCCGTCTCGGAGTCGATCGCCGGCGTGGCCGTCGAGTAACGGAGATAAATCGTGTCGCTCAGGAAGTCGCCATAGAGATGCTCCCACTCCTTGCGGCCAGTCTCCGCATCGAAACAGGCAATCCCCTCCTGCAAATCGGGCCCCTCCCCAAGATACCCCGCGATGTACACCTTCCCGTTGGCAATCACCGGGGTGCTCTGCCCAGGGAAATCGGCAACCCAGAGCGGGTGCCCCGCGTCGAGCGAAGAGGGCAACCCGCCTTCCCTCGAGACGCCGGACTGCTCCGGGCCCCGCCAGGAAAGCCACCCCGTCACGGCCGCCGGGGCCGACAGGGAGCTCAGGAACACCACCCCCCCAACTGCCAGAGAGAGCGCCGCGCGAACCATCATCTGAATCGGTTTCATTGTGTGCTGTGGGCCAACAAACCAAATTGTGCGGCCCGGATAATACTTATACGTATGAATTGCACGCAACCTTCAATTTTATGGTGAGTCGTCGATTACTGGGAGGGGGCTGCGGGGGAATGTTTTGCATTCCCTTTGGGCCTTGTTCTCCTACGGTGTTGCCATGTGCTGCGGGGTGCCAGTCAAGAGTGCGCTGCTCCTCCTGGTCCTTCTTGTCCTCGCGGGCGGGATCGATGCGGGAGGTGCGGACGGGCGTCTTTTGGCCTCGAGTTACTGTGCCCTCTGCCATGCGGTGCCGGACCCCTCGCACCTCGACCGCCAGACCTGGCAGAAGGAGCTGCTGCCGAAGATGCGCTACATGGCGGGGTTGGTCCCCCCTCCGACCAACGGGTATTTCTCCGATCTCGAGCTCTTGCTGGCGGAGCATTATTTTCCCGACAAGCCGCTCATTCCGGCCGATGCCTTCGAGGCGATCGCGCAGTATTTTGTCGCCGCCGCCCCAGAGAAGCTTGAGTCGATCCAGGACAAGGCGAGTCTGGTGAGGCGGTGTGCGCAGTTCACCCCGGAGTTTCCCCCCCACACGCGCAAGCCTCCGCTCACCACGATGACGCGAATCGATCCCGAGGAGCGCCTCATCCTGATGGGAGATGCCACCCTTCAGGGGATCGATATGTTGGACCCGCACGGAGGGCTGGTCCAGAGCCTGAAGCTGGGAAACATCCCCACCGCGATGGCCCACACGGGTCGCGGGTTCTACTTCGCCTGCATCGGGCACTTCTTTCCCCGGGACCAGCGTCACGGGCAGGTTCTCTTCTACGAGGCGAAGCCCGACGGCCTGAAGCGACACCAGATCGGTCCGCTCATGTCCCGGCTCAGCGACATCCAGGTGGGGGATCTCAACGGGGATGGCCGGGAGGATTTTGTCCTCTGCACCTACGGGAACATGATCGGAAAGCTGGCCTGGTGGGAGGGGAAGGGGGGGGCGGAGTTCGAGGAGCACATCCTGCTCGACAAGCCTGGCTCGCTGCGGAGCGAGATCGTGGACCTCAACGGCGACGGCCACCCTGACATCGCCGTCCTGGTGGCCCAGGCGCTTGAGTCCTTCTACATCTTCACCGGGGATGGCAAGGGAGGCTTCACCCGGAACCTCGTCTTCCAGCGGCCGCCGAGCTGGGGGCACAGCGGGTTCCAGCTTGTCGACTTCAACGGGGACGGGCGGCTCGACATCCTTGTGACCAACGGGGACAACGCCGACTTCAACACATCGCCCCCCAAGCCGTATCACGGCATCCGTATCTATCTCAACGACGGGGGAATGAAGTTCCATGAGGCGTGGTTTGCGCCGATGAACGGCGCCTACCGGGCGATTGCGCGGGACTTCGACCACGACGGCGACCTCGACATTGCTGCGATCTCCTTCTTCCCCGACTACGAGCGGACCCCCGAGGAGGCGTTCATCTATTTTGAGAACACGGGCGGCCGGTCCAAGCTGGAGTTCGCGCCCAGCACCCTCGTTGAGTCGCTCTCCGGCCGCTGGCTCACGATGGAGGCCGGCGACGTGGATGGGGACGGGGATGACGACCTGGTCCTGGGCACCCTGATGCGGATGCCGGCCCGGGCGAACGACGCGATGAAGCAGCGATGGGAGCAGTCGGCCCCCTCGGTTCTCATCCTGCGGAACAACCTCGCCGGGAAGCCCCTGCCGAAGCCGTGACCCCGGCGCGGGGCCCCCGCGCATCATGACATCCAGATCACAATGAGTATTGCAACCAAGACAGGCGATGACGGGAGCACGGGGCTGATGTTCAACCGCCGGGTTCCCAAGTCCCATCCCCGGGTTGACGCCTACGGCACCGTGGATGAATTGAACGCCGCCCTGGGCCTGGCCCGGTCCCTTTCCGACCACGACTTTGTCCGGGGGGTGATCCTGGCAACCCAGCAGGAGCTCGTGGGGCTCATGGGGGAGCTGGCAACCCTCCCCGAGGACATGGACCGGTACCGTGCCGGCGGCTACGCCGCGCTCACCCCCGGGATGACCGCGCGGCTTGACGGGGTGGTACGGGAGGTCGAGTCGCAGAAGGTTTCCTTCCGGGGCTGGGCCACCCCTGGAGCGACCCCCGGGGCTGCGGCCCTCGACGTGGCCCGGACCGTCTGCCGGCGCGCGGAGCGGCGGATCGCCTCGCTCTCCGAGCTGGGCCCGTTGACCAACCCCGAGATGCTCGTCTACCTCAACCGCCTTTCCGACACCCTCTGGCTTCTGGCCCGGTGGGTGGAAACCCGCCGGGAAACCGAACCCACCTGAGCCCGATGACCCATTCACCGGACCCGACCCCTGAGGAGCGCCGCCTGGCGGAGGATGCCGCCCGGCATCAAAACTGGAAGCGATGGGGGCCCTACCTTGCGGAGCGGCAGTGGGGGACGGTGCGCGAGGACTACTCGGCGCAGGGGGAGTGCTGGACCTACTTTCCCCACGATCAGGCGGCTGCCCGGGCCTATCGATGGGGCGAGGATGGACTGTGCGGGTTCACCGACCGGGAGTGCCGGCTCTGTTTTGCGGTCGCCCTCTGGAACGGGCGGGACCCGATTCTCAAGGAACGTCTCTTCGGGCTCGCCGGCCCGGAGGGGAACCACGGCGAGGATGTCAAGGAGTGCTACTACTACCTCGACTCCACCCCGACGCATTCCTACGTCAGCAGCCTCTACAAGTACCCGCAGGCCCCGTTTCCGTACGAGCGGCTGGCCGAGGAGAACCGGCGCCGCGGGCGCGAGGAGCCAGAGTTTGAGCTCTCCGACTCGGGGGTCTTTGACGGGAGCCGCTACTTCGACCTCCACGTGGAGTATGCCAAGGCCTCCCCGGACGACATCCTGATCCGGATCACGGTTTCAAACCGGGGGCCGGACCCGGCCCCGATCCATCTTCTGCCCACCCTCTGGTTCCGCAACAGCTGGTCGTGGGGATGCACCCATGAAGGATGCGGAATCCGTCCCCGGATGCGCCTCGCGGGAGAGCACACCGTTCAGGCGGATCATGAGACCCTGGGCCGCTTCCTCTGGCATGTGGGGCCCGCGCCCGACGGGTCCTTTCCGGAGCTGCTGTTTACCGAGAACGACACTCACCAGGAGGCGCTCTTCGGGGCCCCCAGCCCGACTCCGTATGTGAAGGATGCCTTTCATCGGCGGGTGATCCGGGGAGAGGCCGGTGCCGTGAACCCTCGGCAGGTGGGTTCCAAGTCGGCGGCCTGGTTTTCGCTCACCCTCCCGCCCGGCGGGGAGGCGACCCTGCGGTTCCGGCTGCGCGCCTCCGAGGGGGAGCCGATGCCCGACCCGTTGGGGCGGGAGTTTGACGCCCTCTTCACGGCCCGCCGCGCGGAGGCCGACAGCTTCTACGAGGCGATCCGGCCCCGCGGCATCACGGAGGAGGAGGGGCGCGTCTGGCGGCAGGCGTTCGCGGGGCTCCTCCACTCAAAGCAGTTCTATCACTACGTGGTGAAGGACTGGCTGGACGGCGACCCCGAGATGCCGAAGCCCCCCGAGGAGCGGCTCGCCGGGCGGAACCACGACTGGCGGCATCTTTTCAACCGGGATGTCATCGCCATGCCCGACAAGTGGGAATACCCCTGGTATGCCGCCTGGGATCTCGCCTTCCATGTCGTCGCCCTGGCGCGCGTCGACCCGGAGTTCGCCAAGTCGCAGGTCCTCCTCTTCCTTCGCGAATGGTACATGCACCCCAATGGGCAGCTCCCCGCTTACGAGTTCGCCCTCGGGGATGTGAATCCCCCCGTGCATGCCTGGGCGGCGTGGCGGCTCTACAAGATTTGCGGCCGGCGCGGGGAGCGCGACCGGGACTTCCTGGGGCGGGTGTTCCAGAAGCTCCTCATGAACTTCACCTGGTGGGTCAACCGGAAGGATGTCTCCGGGCGAAACATCTTCTCAGGCGGGTTCCTCGGGCTGGATAACGTCGGGGTCTTCGACCGTTCGAAACCTCTGCCCACCGGCGGTTACCTCGAGCAGGCGGATGGGACCGCATGGATGGCGTTCTACTGCGGGACGATGCTTTCCATCGCTCTCAAGCTCGCCGAGCGGGCCCCCGAGTACGAGGACATGGCCTCGAAGTTCTTCGAACACTTTGTCGCGATTACCAACGCGATGAACACCCTCGGCGGCTCGGGCCTCTGGGACGAGGAGGATGGCTTCTACTACGATCACATCCATGTCGAGGGACGCGACATCCCGCTTCGCATCCGGTCGATGGTCGGGTTGATCCCCCTGTTCGCGTGCGAGATCCTGGAGGATTCCGTGGTCGAGCGGTTGCCCGGGTTTGGCAAGCGACTCAAATGGTTTCTCACCCATGAGAAGCAGCTCGCAGCCCACATCAGCCATCAGCCCGCGACCCCCGCCCGCCCGGGCCGCCGGCTTCTCTCCATCCCCTCACGCGAACGGCTTCAGCGTGTCCTGCGCTATCTCCTCGACGAAGGGGAGTTCCTCTCCCCCTACGGCATCCGGTCCCTCTCCAAGGTTCACCATGAGAAGCCGTACGTCTTCCGTGTGAATGGGGAGGAGTTCCGGGTCGACTACAGCCCGGGGGAATCCACCGTGGGCCTCTTCGGGGGAAACTCCAACTGGCGGGGGCCGATCTGGTATCCCGTGAACTACCTTCTGGTCGAGGCGCTGGAGCGGTATCACCACTTCTACGGGGATGACTTCAAGGTCGAGTGCCCCACCGGGTCCGGGTGCTGGATGAACCTGGAACAGGTGGCCCAGGAGATTCACCGCCGGCTGGTCCGCCCATTCCTACCCGACGCGACCGGACACCGTCCCTGCCATGGAGGCGAGGCCCGGTATGCGGAGGACCCGCACTGGAAGGATCTCGTCCTGTTCCACGAGTATTTCCACGCGGAGACCGGCCGCGGGCTCGGTGCCAGCCATCAGACAGGCTGGACCGCCCTCGTCGCCCGGATCATTGAGGCGACCTCCCGGGGCAAGGGCTCGGGCCAACACTAGGCCCCACCCGAGGCGGGCGGGCGGCCCTTGCCTCGTGGTCTTCTATGGCTTTACAAGCCCTCGAGCGTCGGGCATCTACTTCCCGATCGCGTCAGTGACTCTCAACCAATCGCGTCGACCCCAGGTCGCTGGGGATGCAGGCGTTCCACCTTGTTCATGAAAAACAAACTCATCGCTGAATTCCTCGGCACCCTTTGGCTCACCTTCGGCGGCTGCGGCAGCGCGGTTCTGGCCGCGAAGTTCATTTCCAACGAGGGGGCCACCCCGATCAACCTGGGGATCGGCCTCGTCGGCGTCTCGCTTGCCTTCGGCCTGACGGTCCTCACCATGGCCTACGCGATCGGGCACGTCTCGGGGTGTCACCTCAATCCCGCGGTGTCGGTCGGCCTCTGTGTCGGGGGGCGGTTCAACGGCTCGGAGCTCCTCGGCTACATTGTCGCCCAGGTGCTCGGCGGGCTTGCCGGGGCAGGGCTGCTGTACGTGATCGCCAGCGGTCGTTCTGACTTCTCCCTCGCTGGCGGGTTTGCCTCCAATGGATACGGGGAACATTCCCCAGGCACCTACTCACTCATGGCCGCATTCACCTCGGAGACCCTCCTGACCTTTTTCTTTCTCCTGATCATCCTCGGCGCAACCGACCGCCGCGCCCCCCAGGGGTTCGCCCCGATCGCAATTGGTCTTGGCCTGACCCTGATCCATCTCATCGGGATCCCGGTCACAAACCTTTCCGTCAACCCGGCCCGGAGTACCGGGCCGGCGGTGTTCGTCGGGGGGTGGGCGTTGGAGCAGCTCTGGCTCTTCTGGGTGGCACCGATCATCGGGGCGGTTCTGGCGGGCCTGGTCTATCCCCGGATCTCCGGCGAACCGGGTCGGGCGAGTTGAGAGGCACCACCCTCCGGAGCCGGGTCGGCTGAACGCCGACGATGGCGAGGGGGGAACCGCTTCCCCAGGGGAATCCGTGGCCTCCTCAAACTCCGGGGGGGGCGAGCGGCCAATCGTGTCGCCGCTCTGGACATGGGGCCGGGGTTAGATCACTCTCCTGCCATCATGCCTGCTCACAACCGCTTTTGCGCCCTTGTCCTCGCCCTCGGCGCTGGAACCTCGATGCTTCTCTCCTCAGCCCGGGCCGAGGTTCACCTTCCGGCCGGATTCACCCTGGAGGTCATCGCCGGTCCCGACGTCCTCAGCGAGCCGATGGATCTGACGTTCGCGCCGGACGGGGCGGCCTGGGTGACGGGCCGGGCAGGGGACCTCTGGCGGGTCGACGCCGGCACGCACGCAGTCCACCGGATTGGCAAGGTCGACACCGAGACGAGCGGCGACCGTGGGCTCCATGGGGTCGCCTTGCACCCCGACTTCCCCCGGACGCCCCAGGTGTTTCTGGCCTATCACGCCACGAACCACGCGACGAACCAGTATCGGTCACGCATCGCCCGCTGGACCGT
>DMJJ01000126.1 GCA_003452185.1 Verrucomicrobiales bacterium
AACGGCCCCAACCTCAACCTGCTCGGACAAAGGGAACCCGATACCTACGGGAAAACCACCCTCCCGGAGATCGAATCCCAGCTCAAAACCAGGGCCAAAGCCTTGCAGGTCGACATCGAATGCCGACAGTCCAACTCGGAAGGAGAACTGGTCGGGTGGATCCATCAGGCCCGCGGCACCGTCGACGCCATCCTCCTCAACGCCGGAGCCTACACACACACCAGCATCGCCCTCCGTGACGCCATCGCAGGGACCGGCGTCCAAACCATCGAAGTCCATCTCTCCAACATCCACGCCCGCGAGGAATTCCGACACACCTCCATGATCGCAGCGGTCTGCAAAGGACAGATCGCCGGATTCGGATCCCTTTCCTATCTTCTGGCGCTGGAAGCATGCGTTAACCTTAACGCCGCAAAAAATAAGATCTGATTTCGCGTTTTAGCGGGAAAATCCAGACATTTTTCAGACAGGCACCGCCAATTCCGGCCAAGATTCTTTTCCTACTTGACGGTTTTGGCGCTCCTCAAATAACGTCCGGCCGCAATTGAGATCATGTTAAGCAGTGTCGCAACCCGACCCTGCTTTTTTACTTAATGAACCGATCATCCAGCTCGCCAGTCGGCGCCTCGGGCAACCCTCAGGAGGCTACATCGTGGATCTGAAGGATATCAAAGCGATCATCGACCTGATGAAGAAGAACTCGATCAGCGAGTTCGAACTGGAGCGGCAGGACTTCAAGATAAAGTTAAAGCGAGGCGCGGGAGGCCAGGTGGCGGAGGAACCGACCTACACCTATTTGGCGAATCCCCCCCAGGCCTCCGCTGCCCTGCCTCCCCCCACCCCTGCTCCGGCCACGGGCGAAGCGGAGATCAAGTCGCCGATGATCGGCACCTTTTACCGTTCCCCCTCCCCCGAGTCGGGGACGTACGTGGAGGTTGGGGCCGAGGTGAACCCTGACACTGTGGTCTGCATCATCGAAGCGATGAAGGTGATGAACGAGATCAAGGCGGAGGTTCGGGGAGTGATCACGCAGGTGATGGTGGAGAACGCCAAGCCTGTGGAGTTCGGCCAGCCGTTGTTCAAGATCCGGCCGCTCTAAACCAAGCGCGTCAGCTGGCGCCTCTCCCGGGAGCCCCGGGGAACGCGTCTTCACAGCTTCCATTCCATGTTCGAGAAAATCCTGGTTGCCAACCGAGGGGAGATTGCGGTGCGGATCATCCGCGCCTGCAAGGAGCTCAACGTCAAGACCGTGGCCGTCTATTCCGAGGCGGACGCCAACTCGATGCATGTGCAACTGGCGGACGAGGCCATTTGCATCGGCAAGGGGCCGAGCGGGGACAGCTACCTGAGGATCGACCGGATCGTCAGCGCCGCGGAGATCGCGGACGTGGATGCCATCCACCCGGGGTACGGCTTTCTCTCGGAGAACGCCCACTTCGCGGATGTCTGTGAAAGCTGCAACATCCGGTTCATCGGCCCAAGTTCAAGGGCCATGAACGCCTTGGAGAACAAGGCAACCAGCCGGGAACTGGCGCGCAAAGCCGGTGTCCCCTGCCCTCCGGGGTCGGATGGATTGGTGGAAAACGAGCAGGACGCCCTCACCATCGCGAAGCGAATCGGCTACCCCGTGATGATCAAGGCGATCGCTGGCGGCGGGGGCCGCGGCATGCGGGTGGCCCACAACGACATCTCCCTGGTCAAGGGGTACCACACCTCCCGCTCCGAGGCGGAAAAAGCGTTTGGCAACTCGGGGGTCTACATCGAGAAGTTCATCGAGAACCCCCACCATATCGAGTTCCAGATCCTGGGGGACACCCGGGGAAACATCATCCACCTGGGGGAACGGGATTGCTCGATCCAGCGCCGGAACCAGAAGGTGGTCGAGGAAACCCCCTCCCCTCTCATCGAGAACAAGCTCAAGGACCTTCGAAAGAAGATGGGCAAGGCTGCAGTCCGCATCGCGGAGGTGGCCCACTACTCGAACGCCGGGACGGTGGAATTCGTGGTGGATGACAAGGGGAACTTTTACTTCCTGGAGGTCAACAAGCGGATCCAGGTGGAACACCCGATCACCGAGGAGGTCACGGGGGTCGACCTCGTGAAGCAGCAGATCATGATCGCCATGGGAGAACCGCTCCGAATCTCCCAGGGAGACGTGGTCTTCCATGGGCACGCGATCGAGTGCCGCATCAACGCCGAGGATCCCTTCGATGATTTCCGCCCCTCCCCGGGACGCATCGAGATGTATTATGCCCCGGGTGGCCGGGGTGTCCGTGTCGACAGCCATGCCTACGCCGGCTACACGATCCCGCCGCACTACGACTCGATGATCGGCAAGCTGATCACCTACGGGAAGGATCGCCGCGATGCCATGGACAAGATGAGCCGGGCCCTCAGTGAGTACATGATCACGGGGATCAAAACCACGATCCCGTTCGAGCAGGCGATCCTCCAGGATCCGAATTTCCGCCGGGGGGTCTACTCCACCAGCTTCATCGAGCAGCTCCTGAGCGGAGCCCGCCGCGAGCTTTTCGAGGACCGGGCCTAGCCGCCCCTCCCCTCCATCCCAGAACCCGGGCCTCACCCCCCCTCCTCGCCCGCATGAGCGTCGCCCATCCGGTATTGGATCGTGCCGTCGCCCTGTACACCTTCGTGGACACCGCCTACCTCGGCGGCCGGCCCGTGGAGGCCATCGCGGAGCAGCTCTGCGCGGGAGGTTCCGACCTGATCCAGCTTCGAGCCAAGGGTTCGTCGCCGGCGGAGGTGCGGTCGCTGGCTGAAAGGATCCACCCAATCACATCGCGTGCGGGGGTTCCGCTGGTGATCAACGATCACCCAGGGATCGCGGCCGACCTGGGGGTGGAATTCTGTCACCTCGGCCAGGAGGACTTCTTCGACGCGGGGCACACCCGCGTGGGGGAGTTGCCGGGGGGGAGTCGCGGGCGGCCCGTTTACGGCCTGAGCACCCATGCCCCGGAGCAGGCGGCCCGGGCGGTGGCCGCGGGGCCGGCGTACATCGCCATTGGCCCGGTCTACCCGACCGGTACGAAGCCGGGGGCCCGCCCCGTCACCCTCGACTACGTACGGTGGGCGGCGACAAACGTCTCGATTCCGTGGTTCGCCATCGGCGGGATCACTCTCGCCAATCTGGGGGACGTGATGGAGGCGGGGGCCCGTCGGATCTGCGTCGTTTCAGCGATCCTCAACGCCCCGGACATCCCGCAGGCTTGTCAGGAGTTCAAAACCCGCCTACTTTCCAGCCGCGGCTAACAGGCCCCGGCCCTCTCCAATACATCATGAGCGTTCTAATCGTCGGCTCCACGGCACTCGACTCCATCAAGACCCCGAAGGCGGAAAACCCCCGGCTGCTGGGTGGCTCGGCGAGCCATGCGGCGGTGGCCGCGAGCTTCTTCGCCCCCGTGAAGCTCGTGGGGGTGGTCGGCAATGACTTCCCGGCACGCTACGTGAAACTCTATCGCAAGCATGGGATTGACCTCGCCGGGCTCCAGATCGAGGAGGGGAAGACCTTCCATTGGTCCGGGGAGTATGAGGTGAACATGAACCGGAGGCGGACCCTGGCCACCGAGCTCGGGGTGTTCGAGAAGTTCACCCCCTCCCTTCCCGACACCCACAAATCCACCCCATACCTGCTGCTCGCCAACATCGCCCCGGCACTCCAGCACCACGTGCTGGACCAGATGTGGAAGCCAAAGTTCGTGATCGCCGACACCATGGACCTCTGGCTGAACATCGCCCTGGAGGATCTCCTGCGCCTGCTCAAGCGGGTCGATGCCTTTGTGTTGAACGACAGCGAGGCCCACCAGCTGACGCAGTGTGACAACACGATTGAGGCGGCCCGGCGGATCCACAAGATGGGGCCCCGCAACGTCATCATCAAGAAGGGGGAGCATGGGTCGCTGCTCTCCAACCGGGAGGGCCTCTTCCTCTGCCCCGCCTACCCCCTCCGCAAGGTCGTGGACCCGACCGGAGCCGGGGACTCCTTTGTCGGCGGCCTCATGGGGCATCTCGCCTCAACCCGGGGCCCTGCCGAAAAGAACCTCCGCCGGGCGATGATCCACGGCAGTGTCGTCGCCTCCTTCTGCTGCGAGGGCTTTGGCCTGACCCGCACCACCCGGGTGGCGCGACGGGATATTCAGCGCCGGGTCAAGGAGCTTGAGGCCCTGGCCCGCTTCTAAATACAACGGATTTTGCTTTCGGAAACCGGACCGGGGTGGGTTGATATCCCCCTAGGGGGCCCCGCGCCTGCGGCGGCCACCGAACGATGTCTATGGATCCTGCCAGCAGCGGCCCCAGCGCGTTGAACCTCGCCTACGTCGAGGCCTTGTTCGAGTCGTACCAGAGCGACCCGCGCTCGGTGCCCGACGAATGGCAGCACTACTTCGCCACCCAGGAGAACGGTTCCCAGTGGCCCGAGCGCAGGAATCTGGGACCCGGGTTTCCCCACCGGAGCGTCTTCAGCCCCCCGGCCGCCCGCCCGGTTGAGGAAACCACCCCGATCGACCAGGTCAAGCAGGCCGACTTCCAGAACCGGGTCGAGCAGCTGGTCCGCAACTACCGGGTCCGCGGGCACTATCTGGCCAGGGTCGACCCCCTGGGGCTTCCGCGATTCTCCCCCCAGGAGCTCACGAACGAGTACTTCGGGTTCACGGAGGAGGAGATGAACCGCCGGGTGCACATCCACACCGTGCAGCATTCCGGCAAGCTGACCCTGCGCGGCCTGCTCGACACCCTGCGCAACACCTACACCCGGTCGATCGGCGTGGAGTACATGCACATCGACGACATCGAGCTGCGTCGCTGGCTGCAGCGCCGGATGGAGGGAACGGAGAACCGCCTCCAGCTCACCCGCCCGGAGCAGCTTCGGATCCTGACCCGGCTGACCGACGCGGTGATTTTTGAGGAGTTCATCCGAAGGAAATTCATCGGGGCAAAGAGCTTCTCCCTCGAGGGATGCGAGAGCCTGATCCCGCTCCTCGACCTCGCCATCGACAAGGCGGCGGAACAGGGGGTCAAGGAGGTGATCTTCGGGATGGCCCACCGGGGCCGCCTGAATGTCCTGGCGAACATCATGGGGAAGAGCGCGCGCCAGATCTTCCGCGAGTTTGCCGACAAGGACCCGGAGCTCTACCGGGGACGGGGGGACGTGAAGTATCACCTCGGGCACAGCAACGACTGGGTCACCTCGACCGGAAAGCGGGTGCACCTCTCGCTCTGCTTCAACCCGAGCCACCTCGAGTTCGTAAACCCGGTGGCCATGGGGCGGGCCCGTGCCAAGCAGGACCGGGTCAGCGACGTCCAGCACGAGGGGTGCATGCCCATCCTGATCCACGGGGATGCGGCCTTCATCGGGGAAGGCGTGGTGCAGGAGTCCCTCAACCTGAGCCAGCTCGATGGATACAAGGTCGGGGGCGTGCTGCACGTGATCGTGAACAACCAGATCGGGTTCACCACCTCCCCCTCGGATGCCCGGTCGGGAGCCTACTGCACGGACATCGCCAAGATGCTCCAGTCCCCCATCTTCCACGTCAACGGGGAGGACCCCGAGGCCGTCGCCCAGGTGGTGCGGGTCGCGCTCGATTTCCGGAAGACCTTCCGCCGCGATGTCTTCATCGACATGTATGGCTACCGCCGCCTGGGCCACAACGAGACCGACGAGCCATCGTTCACACAGCCCGCGCTCTACCAGGCGATCGAACAACGGAAGACCGTCCGCGAGGGCTACCTTGAGCACCTGCTTACGATGGGGGGGGTGACGCGCGAGGAAGCCGACCGGATTGTCGAGCAGCGGAAGGAGTTCCTGGAAAAGGAGCTGAGCGAATCGACCAGCGAGCACTATCAGGTCCCCAAGGAGCGGGTGCTTGGGATCTGGTCGCGGAGCAGCTTCATCGGGGGCCGGGAGAAGGACGTGAAGGATGTCGACACGGGGGTGGCCGCAGACCGGCTCGCCCACCTGCTCGAGGTCCAGACGCGGCTCCCGGAGGGCTTCACCCCGCATCCCAAAATCGCCCGTTTCCTGGAGTCGCGCCGCGAGATGGCGCGCGGAACCCAGCCCCTCGACTGGTCGGCCGGCGAGGCCCTGGCCTTCGCCACCCTGGCCACGGAGGGATACAGCGTCCGTCTCAGCGGGCAGGACTGCCGCCGCGGCACCTTCAGCCACCGCCACGCCGTGCTGCACGACACGCGGGGCGGCCGGACCCACATGCCGCTGGCCCACCTTGGAGTCAGCCAGGCCCCGGTCGAAATCTTCAACAGCCCGCTGAGCGAGATCGCAGTCCTGGGGTTTGACTACGGCTACAGCCTCGAATGCCCCGACGGCCTGGTCCTCTGGGAGGCCCAGTTCGGGGATTTCGCCAACGCGGCCCAGGTGATCATCGACCAGTTCATCGTCAGCGCCGAGGACAAGTGGCGCCGCCTCTCGGGTCTCGTGATGCTCCTCCCTCACGGGTTCGAGGGCCAGGGCCCGGAGCATTCCAGCGCACGGCTTGAGCGGTTTCTCGCCCTCTCGGCGGAGGACAACATCCAGGTGGCGTACCCGACGACCCCTGCGCAGTTCTTCCACCTCCTGAGGCGACAGGTGATCCGCCCCTGGCGAAAGCCGCTCGTGGTGATGACGCCCAAAAGCCTTCTGCGAAACGCCGAGGCGACCTCCCCCCTGCAGGACTTCACGCAGGGAACGTTCCACAGAATCCTCCCCGGAAGGGTCACGGGCCCCAAGGCGACCCGCATTTTGCTCTGCACGGGCAAGGTCTATTACGATCTGGAGCGCGAACGGCTCCACCGTCGACGGGAGGACGTTGCCATCCTGCGGCTCGAGCAGCTCTACCCTCTTCAGATGGAGTTCCTGGAGAAGACGCTCGCCCCGTTTGCGAACAACACCCCGCTCTACTGGGTGCAGGAGGAGCCGGAGAACATGGGCTCCTGGCGGTTCATGCGCGCACTCCTTGGGGAGCGTCTCTTTGGGCGGTTCCCCGTGCACCATGTGAGCCGGCCCGCCTCGGCGAGCCCGGCCACCGGGTCGCAGAACAGCCACAAGCAGGAGCAGTCCGAACTCATCACCCGGGCCTTCGCCTGAGCCGGAGTCCCGCACCCGAGCACCGCACATGAAACCGGAACAAGAACAGCATCACCTGGTGGAAACCCTCCGTCGCGCCGCGTTCTATTCCCCGTCGGCGGAGAAGGTGCTGCTGCAGCGCAAGGCCCGTTCCGCCGCCCCCGGCCAGACCGGACCGTTCCGAACCCCGGGTGCCCCCACCCCGCCAGCGCCGTCCGCCGGCCCCGCAGCCTCCCTTCCACCACGGCCCGCCCGCGGAGGCGAACAGCCCGGCGCCACCCCCTGAACCCCTTTCCCTCTCACCCAACCCCATGTCCATCGAACTCAAAGTCCCCCCCGTCGGCGAATCCGTCACCGAGGTGCAGATCGGCGAGTGGCTCAAACCCGAGGGAAGCCAGATCGCGAAGGATGAAAACCTGGTGACCCTCGAGTCGGAGAAGGCAACCCTCGAGCTCCCCGCCCCGTCGGGTGGGGTGCTGATCCAGGTGCTCAAGAAGCGGGGGGAGACCGCGGCCGTCGGCGAAATCATCGCCCGCATCGAGCCCGGCGCCACCGCGACCCCCAAGGGCAACGCCGCCCCGGGATCGACCCCCGCCGCGAAGGGCTCGGCCAAGGCCGCCGCAAACGGCCCGAAAGTGATGCCAGCCGCATCGCGGGCTCTTGCCGACCAGGGGCTCACCCCGGCCGATGTCACCCCGACCGGCCCGGGCGGACGCCTTCTCAAGGAGGATGTCCAGCGGGCCTCGGCCTCCGCCCCCTCCAGCGTCGCCTCCACCCCCGCCCCGGCCGCTCCGTCAGCCGCGGCCCCCGCCAAGGCAAGGGCCGCCACCCCCGCCCCGGGGGGACTGCGCGAGGAGGAGTCGGTTCCGATGAGTCCGCTGCGGAAGACGGTGGCCCGCCGGCTCGTGGAGGCGCAGAACACCATGGCGATGCTCACCACCTTCAACGAGGTGGACATGACCAACGTCATGGCGCTGCGCGACAGGCTCAAGGACGATTTCGAGAAGAAGCATGGCGCGCGGCTGGGCTTCATGTCGTTCTTCGTCAAGGCGTGCATCGCAGCTTTGAAGGAGCTGCCGGCGGTCAACGCCGAGATCGAGGGCGACGACCTCGTTTACAAGAACTACTACGACATCGGCGTCGCCGTCGGCACGCCCAACGGCCTGGTCGTGCCGGTGCTGCGCGACGCCGACGCGCTGAGCTTCGCCGGCATCGAGAAAGGCATCGGCGATCTCGGCCGCAAGGCGCGCGACGGAAAGCTCACGATCGGCGACCTGACCGGCGGCACCTTCACCATCTCCAACGGCGGCGTCTACGGTTCGCTGATGTCGACGCCGATCCT
>DMJJ01000289.1 GCA_003452185.1 Verrucomicrobiales bacterium
CCGGTGATCAACAAGATCGACCTTCCCCATGCCGACGTGGCCCAGGCGAAGGGACAGCTCGAGGAGATCCTGGCGATCCCGGCGGAGCTGGCGATCCTGGCGAGCGCCAAGCAGGGGATCGGGATTGAGGATATCCTGGAGGCGATTGTGACCCGTGTGCCCCCGCCGAAGCCGACCGGGGAGAAGAGCGTTCAGGCGCTGGTGTTTGATTCCTATTTCGACACCTACAAGGGGGTGGTGAGCCATGTCCGGGTCTTCAACGGCGAACTGCGTCCCGGGATGCAGGTCAAGCTGCTCCACTCGGGGCGGTCGGTGGAGATCAAGGAGGTGGGGAGTTTCAACCCGAAGCCCTACACCCGCGAGCGCCTGGAGACGGGTGAGACGGGGTACATCACGGCCAACATCAAGAGCCCGAAGGATGTGAAGATGGGCGACACGCTCACCGAGTCCCGGAATCCCTCCCCGCCGCTGGGCGGGTTCCAGGAGATCCATCCGATGGTGTTCAGCGGGATCTACCCGATCAACACCGCGGACTACGAGCACCTGAAGGTGAACCTCGCCAAGCTCCAGCTCAACGACTCGGCCTTTGTTTACCAGTCGGAAAGCTCCGTGGCCCTGGGGTTTGGATTCCGCTGCGGATTCCTCGGGCTGCTCCACATGGAGATTGTCCAGGAGCGGCTGCGACGTGAGTACGACATGCACATCATCGCCACCTACCCGAGCGTGGTGTACCGGGTGACGATGAGTGACGACACGGTGAAGGAGATCGACAACCCGGCGTTCCTCCCCGAGCCGAACTATATCAAGGTGATCGAGGAACCGGTGGTGAAGGCGTTCGTGATCTGCCCGAACGAGTACATCGGCGACATGATGGCCCTCGTGACGGAGAAGCGGGGGACGTGCGACCACACGGAGACCCTGGACGCCCGTCGCGTCATGCTCACCTGCATGATCCCGCTGAACGAGATCCTGATCGACTTCCACGACCGGATCAAAAGCATCACCCGCGGCTACGGGTCGATGGATTACGAGTACGCCGGGTACAACGCCTCCGACATGGTGAAGCTCGACATGATGGTGAACGGCGAGGTGATGGACGCCTTTTCGTGCATCGTGCACCGGGAGAAGGCGGAGGGCAGGGGACGCACCCTGGCGGCCAAGCTCCGGGATGTCATCCCGAAGCAGCAGTACCAGGTGGCGATCCAGGCGGCCATCGGGGGGAAGATCATCGCGCGGGAGAACATCAGCGCCATGCGGAAGGATGTGACCGCGAAGTGCTACGGCGGCGACATCAGCCGGAAGCGGAAGCTCCTCGACAAGCAGAAGGAAGGGAAGAAGCGGATGAAGTCGATCGGGAGCGTCAACATCCCGCAGGAGGCTTTCATCGAGGTCCTGAAGTCCTGACCGGTTCGGCCGATTCCACTGACGTCATCTTAGAATAGAAGACACCGGACATGATCGCATTCCTGAACTGGTTCCTCTCCTCCACGGTTCGACAGGCGCGCCAGATGTGCAGCCACGCGCGGAAGCTGGTGGCGGCGCAGCGGGATCTGCTGGCCCCCCCGGCCATTTCTGCGGTGGAGGCGTCGATCCTGGCGCTCCAGCGCTCGACCGAGGGAACCATCGACCGCCAGGGGATTGAGAAGCGGATGCTGGAGCTGGATGAGACCGCCCGCAAGTGGCTGAAGCCCTATCCGCATGCCTCGTACCGGGAGAACGTCGAGGTGCTCCTCGTGGCGATCGCCGTCGCGATGGGGATCCGGACCTTCATTCTACAGCCGTTCAAGATCCCGACCGGGTCGATGCAGCCGACCCTGTACGGGGTGACGACGCAGGAACTCCCGCCAGGCCAGGAGTTGCCGAACTTCTTCCAGCGGGTGAAGGACTTCCTAGTCTCGGGAGTGACCTATTTCCACATCGTGGCGCACAACGACGGAGTCTTCTCCATCGTCGACCCCCAGCCGTCCCGATTCCTCCTGTTCAACCTGCGGCAGCGGTTCAAGATCGGTGAGGAGGTCTACACGGTCTGGTTCCCGCCGGAGAATCTCTGGAGGCACGCCGGTTTCGGCGGGGACGGGTTCCCGGAGCGTCATCCCGAGTTCAAGGCCGGACAGAACATCCTGCACATGGCGGCCGTTGCGGGGGACCATCTGTTTGTCGACCGGGTGACCTATAACTTCCGCCATCCCGCGCGCGGCGACATCGTGGTCTTCAAGACCTCGGGGATCCATTCCCCCTTCATGCCCGAGGACCAGCATTACATCAAACGGCTGATCGGGCTTGGGGGTGAAACCGTGCAGATTGGGAACGACCGCCATGTGGTCATCAACGGGAAGCGGCTGGACACCTCGGTGCCCCACTTCTCGAAGGTCTACGACGAGTCCCACTGGAAAAACGGGGGCTATATGGGGCATGTGAACGGGTCGTTCCACCCGTCGCTGGGGATCCCGTATTTTCCGGATGAGGCGACCAAGTTCGCTGTCCCCCCCAAGCAGTACCTGGTCATGGGGGACAACACCCTGAACAGCTCCGACTCCCGCTACTGGGGCTCCTTTCCCAGGGAGAATGTCATCGGCAAGTCCTTCTTCGTCTATTGGCCGTTCAACTCCCGGTTCGGGTGGTGGGGCCACGATTAGTTTTCCTGCTTCGTTGGATTCCCAGGTTTCCGTCGCGACCCTCCCGCCCAACGCCTTGCGATTCCGGGCCTGAGGCCCGGGCGGGAGCCGCCTTGGAGGGTTAAGTTCTTCTCCCTGAGTCCGAAGTCATATGTAAGTGGGCATGTGGCTATGGATACGAATACCAAGACAAGGCGGACAAACATTCGGCGGCAACTCATCCGGGTGGTCGTGGTGGCAGGGTGCCTCACGGTGGTGGGATCGGGAGCCTATTTCGCAAGCTGGAATCGGACCTTTCAGCGCGGGCGAGCTCAGACCTCGGGGGCGCTCGCAGCGCTGACGCAGGGATACCAGTTGCTGGACCTCACCTCGGCCAACCTCAACGCCATCCAGGCTCTGCTCCGCGAGAAGGACCCGGACCAGTTGGAAAAGGGAATCGCGAGCCTCAAGGAGAACCAGGGCAAAATCGCCTCAATCGTCCGCAGCTCCGGAGAGGGCGGGGGACTCAGGGGGGAAATCGAGCTCCTGGTCTCCCAGGAAGCAGCCGTCATTGGGGAGGTGGAGAAGGGGAACCCCGGTGCGGCCTACGAGAAATACCTCCAAACCGTCAGCCCACAGCATGCAAAAGTCCTCGGGGTGATCCGGGAACTCCATGGCGCCACCGAGGCGACCGCTTACAAGGATCTCGAGAGCCAGCAGGCCTCGGTCCGGGCCCAGCTCTTGTTTTGGTCGGGGGGATTTCTCTCGGTCCTGGCCTTCATCGGCATCGTCGGGTGGGTGTTGCAACGAAAGGCCCTGCGCCATCTGACGAGGATCACGTCGGATTTGGCGAGCATCAGCGCCCGGACGGCCGACGGGGCTGCGCAGGTCTCGGCTTCCACGCATCCGCTCGCCGAGGGGGCGAGCGTCCAGGCCTCCAGCATCGAGGAAACCAGCGCGTCGCTGGTGGAGATGTCGAGCATGACCCAGCAGAATGCCGAACACTCGGAGCGCACCAGCGCGCTGGCCAAGGAGACGGTTTCCTCCGCGGACAAGGGAATGGCCGACATGAAGGCGATGTCCGCCGCGATGGCCGACATCAAGGCCTCGAGCGATGAGGTGGCCAAGATCATCAAGACCATCGACCAGATCGCGTTCCAGACAAACATCCTGGCGTTGAACGCCGCCGTCGAGGCCGCCCGGGCCGGCGAGGCCGGGCTGGGGTTTGCCGTCGTGGCGGACGAGGTCAGAAACCTCGCCCAGCGGAGCGCGACAGCCGCGCGCGAAACCTCGGAGAAAATCGCCAACGCCATCGGCAAGACCACCTACGGGGTCTCCCTGAGCACCAAGGTGGAATCGGCCCTGACGGAGATCGTCACCAAGGCACGTCAGATGGACTCGGATGCGGCTGAAGTTGCCAGTGCCTCCCGCCAGCAGGCCCAGGGGGTCGTCCAGATCAACGCCGCGGTCGGCCAGATGGAACGCGTGACCCAGAATAACGCTGCCAGCGCGGACAAATGCGCCAGCGCAGCCGAGGAACTGGATGCCCAGGCCCGGTCGCTCACGGAATCGGTCTCCCAACTCCTGGAGCTCGTCGGCGCCGAGTCCGGCCCAGGCGACTCGCAGCAACCAACAGACCCGACCCGGGAGACGCCCCAGGAGTCCGCTTATCGGAATCCGCCCGCCGAGACCGCCAGGGCCACCCAGCAGCAGAGCCGACAGAAGTCGCCAGCCACCACGCCGCCGACGACATCCGCCGAGGACCCCGGCGCAGAGGCCTTCTGGGGCCAGGTGCCCGAATCCTCCCACGGCACCTCGCCAACGCCCGGAGCCCACCGGTCCGCCGGCAATGCGCTCCCATCCGCCACCGCCGGCACCCACAGCTCCTCGGCGCCGGATTCGCGCGCCGGAGAGGGATTCAAGAGCTTCTAGCTCCGAGCCCCCGACAACCCGTCGCGAAGGCGGTCAACCGAGACGAATAGATCCGCCGGCTGGCAAGGTTGGGTTCACACCAAGACTCGCGTAACGTCCGCGGACGTCATCAGGCCGTCGGCGTCTGTGCGTGATATCACTTTGCAGCCCAAAGCCGCCCCCAGACGGCTCAACCGATTCCAGGGAGTTCTCAAGGGATATATAACATCGCACAATGTTTGTTATATTTATCTCAAATGAACCTCCGCTCTACCCTTGCCGTTGCGGCGATCGAACAATGAATCGGCGGGAGTCCGTTCCCGAGCCTTGGTTTGGTTGCGATGCAACCGGGCATGCGTCACGGGGTTCGAGCTGGGAGGAGCCGCTTGTTGCGGCGTTGGCCGGAATCAACGGCGCCTCGGGGACCGTTTCCGACTCGGCTGGGTCGAACGGGTCCGCGATTGGGTCGGGCCCCGGGACGCAGGCCTGGTGGCGACCGTTCTCTGGGTCCGGGTCTTGGATCGAGCCTGAGCCTTGCGGGTGGAACCGGCGGCGCGCTTGGATCGCGGGGTCGCACGAACGGTCTTTGTTTTTGGCGGCGTCCTACTCTTGGGGGTCGATACCGGTGGAGGGGCGGTTACCGCCGGGGGTGTTGGCGGGAGGGGCGGCGCGGGAGGGGCGAATCGGGCATAGACCTCCTCATACTCCCCTGCCGTGCGATCCCACGAGAAATCAGCCTGCATGGCATGGCGCCGGTAGAGGGTGAGGAGGTGTGGGGATTGGTAGAGGGCGACGGCCTTGCGGATCGCCTTGGCGAGGGCGCGCGAGGAGTACTCCTGGAACTTGATCCCGTCGGCGGAAGTGCGGTCCTCGGCGATGTCGATCACCGAGTCATCGAGCCCACCGGTGACCCGGACGATCGGGATGGTGGCGTACCGGAGGCTGTACATCTGGTTGAGCCCGCACGGCTCAAACCGGGAGGGCATGAGAAAGAAGTCGGCTCCGGCCTCGATCCGATGAGAGAGCCCGTGATCGTATCCGATGCGGGCGGCCACCTTGGTTGGGAACCGGCGCGCGAGCTCGCCGTAGGCCCGTTCAAGGTCCGGGGATCCGGACCCGAGCAGGACGAACTGGATGTCAGCGGCGAGCATTTCCTCGAGGGCCCCAAGCTGGATGTCGACGCCTTTCTGGTCGGCAAGCCGGGTCACGCTGCCGAACACCGGGACGTCGGCGCGGACCGGGAGCCCGAGCTGCTCCTGGAGCACGGATTTGCATCGCGCCTTGCCCTCGGGATTGCGCTGGGAGTAGGGGGCGGGCAGGTGGGGATTCCGCTCCGTCTGCCACTCGTCGTAGTCGACCCCGTTCAGGATGCCCCGCAGGTCGGCCTGGCGGTGACGGAGGATCGCGTCGAGCCCGCAGCCGTATTCCGGCGTGGTGATCTCGCGGGCGTAGCGGGGGCTGACCGTGGTGAGGGTGTCCGAGGAGATGATCGCGGCCTTGAGGCAGTTGACGTAGCCGTGGAACTCGGCGGCCCAGGGGCGGAAGTATTCGGTCGGGAGATTCGTGAGCGGGAAGGCCTCGGGACCGAACACCCCCTGATAGGCGAGGTTGTGGATGGTCAGCAGGGTGTGGGGTGGGGTCCCCCACCCTTCCATTTCCCGCTGGTGGCGGATCAGGAGCGGGACCAGCCCGACCTGCCAGTCGTGGATGTGGACCAGCTCCGGCTGCCACGGGAGGTAGCGGGCGAGGTGGACGACCGCCTTGGAGAAGAAGATGAACCGCTGGGCGTTGTCCGGGTAATCCCCGGTGGAGTCGGAGTAGAGGCTTCCCCGGTGATAATAGGCGGGCTGATGGATGAAGTAGATCGTCAACCCCGGCATGGGGCTGAGGGTGTAGACCTCCGCCTCGACCCAGTCGGCTCCCAGCGGGAGGCGGAGGGAGTAGTCCAGTTTTTGGATTCCGGGATGCTTCTCCAGGATTCCGCGATAGAGCGGAGTGACCACGCCGACCTGGTGTCCGCGACGGGCCATGGTCTTGGCGAGCGCGGCCACCATGTCGGCGAGGCCGCCGGTCTTGGAGTACGGGTGGACCTCGCTGCTCGCGATCAGGATCCGTTCCCTGCGGGCACCCCGGTTGGGCTTCGTCATGGGACGATGCGGTCCGTGTGGAGGTAGGGCTGGAGGGGCGCCGGGATCCGGATACTGCCATCCTCCTGCTGGTGGGTCTCGAGCAGGGCGACAAAGAGCCGGGCCAGGGCGGTGCCGCTCCCATTCAGGAGGTGGGGATGGATCTTGTCGCCGGACTGGGTCTTGAACTTGAGGTTCATCCGGCGCGACTGGAACTCCTCGCAGTTCGAGCAGCTCGAGACCTCCAGGTAGGTCCCCTGCCCTGGCGCCCAGACCTCGATGTCATAGGTCTTGGCACTGGCGAAGCCCATGTCGCCGGTGCAGAGCATGATCACCCGGTAATGGAGGCCGAGGATCTGGAGAACCTTCTCGGCGTTGGCCACCATCTTTTCCAGCTCATCGAACCCTTCCTCCGGGCGGACGATTTTGATGAGCTCGACCTTGTCGAACTGGTGAACGCGGATCATCCCGCGGGTGCCCAGGCCCGCGGCCCCGGCCTCGGCCCGGAAGCATGGGCTGTAGGCGACGTAGCGGATCGGGAGCTGGGTGTCGTTGAGCATCTCCTCGCGGTGGATGTTGGCCACGGGAGCCTCGGCCGTGGGCAGCAGGTAGAGCTTGCCCAGGGTGCTCGTGTCCTTGCCTTCCTGGACCGCGTAGGCTTGATCCTCGAACTTGGGGAACTGCCCCACCCCGACCATGCAGTCCCGGTTGATGATGAAGGGAGGGCTCACCTCGGTGTAGCCGTGCTCCCGCACGTGGAGATCGAGGAGCAGCTGGATGAGGGCGCGCTCGAGGCGGGCGCCCCACCCGGTGTAGAGAAGAAACCCGCTGCCGGAAAGCTTGGCCCCGCGCTCGAAATCGACCAGCTTGAGCTGGTTGCAGATCTGCACATGGTCCTTGGGCTTGAACCCGAAGGAGGCCTTGTCGCCCCAGGTCCGCATCACGGGGTTTTCCTCGGCGGTCTTCCCGAGGGCAACGCTGGAGTGGGGGAGGTTGGGCAGGCGGAGGAGGATTGCTTCGCGGGCCGACTCAACCTCGGCGACCTGGCGATCGAGGGCTGCGATCCGCTCGCCGATGTCGCGGGTCTCTCCCTTTTTCGCCTCGGCGGCCGCGGTTTCCTTCCGGCCCATCAGGATTCCGATCTCCTTGGAGACGCGGTTGCGGAGGGCTTTCAACTCCTCGACCTCGCCGAGGAGCTTGCGGCGCTGTTCATCGAGGCGAAGCACCTCGTCGATTCGCAACTCATCCCCTGCCCCACGCGAGGCAAGGCGCTGCTTCACCAGGTCCGCCTGTTCCCGAATCAGTTTGATGTCAAGCACGTGCGGATTATAGGCAGTCACCCGGTCCGGGCAAGCGAACGGTTTTAGGGGGGGCCGGGGGCCCGGGGTGATCGGAAGTGGGGGAGGCGGGAGGACGCGGGACCCCGTTCGAGGGCCGAAAGGCGAACGGCAGCCCCCCCGGGCGGGAGGACTGCCGTTGCAAAGGAAACCGGACCCGGTTACTGGAGCGTCGCGAGGACTTCCTTCACCTTGGCAAAGTTCGGGAGATCCTTCGGCGTCGGGGTCTGCTCGCTGTAGCGAACCACGCCCGCCTTATCGATGACGAACGCGGCGCGGGCGGAGGTGTCGCCCACCCCGGCAAGGTTCGGGAACTCGACGCCGTAGGCCTTGGTGATCGCCTTGTTCAGGTCGCTGGCAAGGCGGACGGAGATCTTTTCCTTCTGGGCCCAGGCTTCCTGGGCAAACGGGCTGTCAACGCTCAGGCCGATCACGTCGGCGTTCAGGCCGGTGTAGCCGTTGAGGCCATTCGAGATGTCGCAGAACTCCTGGGTGCAGACCCCGGTGAAGGCCAGGGGGAAGAAGAGGAGCACGGTGTTCTTCTTGCCGAAATTCTCGCTGAGCTTCACGTCGACCAGGCCATCCTTGGTCTTGGACTTGAGGGTGAAGTCGGGGGCTTTGGTTCCTGCCGCGATTGCCATAATTCGTTTAAGCGTTGGTTGTTGAATGTGTCACTCACTGTCAGGCGAGCGGCCGTGGATCGGGCCTCGGCACCCCCGGAAAGAGGCATCTTGGGGGATGCGCCGGATGCCGCGCGACACGGTGTCACGTCACCTTGCAGGCGGAGATATAGGCCGGGTCCGCTGGGGTGTCAAACCCCGGGGGGGGATTTTACTTCTTCCCGGCTCCCTGCGATGAGCCCTTTGAGGAGGCCGGGACCTGCCCGTCGATCCAGGCAAGGCGGTGACGGATCCACTTCTTCATCCAGTCGACCTCCTCGGCGTAGCTGCTCCCGACGAACGCGTTCGGGTGCACCCACTGGCCCAGGATCTGCCATCGGCGGAAATTCCGGGCCTGGGCCTCGTTGAGCTCGGCCGCCATGGCATCCACCCGCTGCAGCACGGCCTCGGTCTTGAGAGGCCCCTTGCGAAGCTCCCACCAGCGCTCCCGCTGCTCGGCATCGAACTGGGGATCCTGGATCAGCTTGTAAAACCATCGAATCTCCGACTCCCGGAGCTGCTCGGTATACCAGCCCCGGGTGCTCTCGCCATCCATGTAGTTCGCATTTCCAAAGCTGAGGTTCCAGTCCCACACGGGCTCCAGCTTCACCTTGCCCCCGCGGTCCAGGGAGAAGTAGACGCTGTATCGGTAGCCATCGATGTTCTTGGACATCTCGATCAACCAGTGCTGATCGATGAAGGAGGGGACGTCGAGGTAGTTGCGATACCCTTTCCGCGGATCCATCCAATTGCGGCCGTAGATCGACTGCTCCAGGTCGTGGAACCGCTTCTCGATCCACTCCCGCTGCTGAGGGGTGGCATCCTTGGAATCGGGCTCGACGAGGAAGAACTCCCCACCCCGGGTGGAGTAGAACGCGGGGGATTCCTTGTTCGAATGGTCGCGACGGAAGATGTATCCCCCCGTGATCTCGGGCTCTTGATTATCGCCTGGGCCGAGTTCATGGATGTCGACCCGGTTCTTGCCGCGCTTGATCTTTTCCACCAGGAGGTACACGCCCTGGTAGTCGTTCCACGAGAGGCCGCCCCCGGAGTTGTTCAGGAACACCTCGACGAACCGGGTCCTGGGGGCGTAGTGGCCCATCGCGCGGCTCAAGTCGTAGGCCAGGGCATCCCGCATCAGGGTCTTGTCGGGGAACGGGGCAAGGAGCACCCAGTCGGAGTCCTTGGGCATCCCGAGGAGCCCGGCCTTTTGTTTCTCGCCGTACTCATCCCGGAGCCGGAAGGTGTAGGAGTGCTTCGGGTAGCGGAGGGAGCTGAACCCCCGCAGGTTCATGTCGCCCCGCCCATTGTACTGAGGCTCCAAGGTGAGGCTGGCGCGCCCCTTGCCCGGGTCGTAGACGGTGGCGCTGACCTGGGTCTTGCGGTTCTCATACCGCACCCGTCCCTGGGGGTTGATGACGATGATCGGGAGGTTGGAGGTGAAGTCCCCCAGGTCGGAGTCCAGGGAGGTGTAGGTCTCCATGGCGGCCGCGCTGGGGAGCTTGCCCGGCTGGAAGGAGATGGCCTTGACCACCGCCGCCCCCTTCAGGCTGATGGGGCCGGTGTAAACGGTCGAGGTGTCGGTCGGTTCATGCCCGTCGAGGGTGTAACGGATGACGGCATTCGTGGCGGCGCAGCGGAGGGTGAGGGTCGTGGGCCCCTGGATGAGGCTCCCCCGGGGGGAGAACTCGGGGGTGGGGGCAACCCCGCTGAACCCCGGGTCCAGATTTGGTGCGAGCGGCGAGGCCGGGGAGAAGAACCGGGGCGAGGCGAGGTCGAGGTGGGTGTTGAACCCGTAGAGCTCGGGAAGGATGAGAAAGCCGGTGTCGGCGGGACCGGTGCTCAGGCCGAGAACCGCGAGCACGTTGGTGCCGGGACGAAGCAGCCCCCGGAACGAGGTCAGCTCGACATCCTCGTTGAGGCTCTCCCCGGCAGGAGTCCACCGGCCCGTGATGTTGTCGATGTCGAGGGTCGCGAGGTTCGAGTGGGTATGGCCGACGACCTGCAGCCGGCTGGCAAACGGTTTCACGCCCGGGACCAGGAGGTTCTCGGCAATCCGGATCTCCCGTCCGTTGGTTCCGCGGGAATCGGTCTGAACCTTCAGGCTGATCCGGGCCCCGTCGGCCCCGAACGCGACCCGCAGGGTGCCGTGGTGGTAGAACCGCCACCCGAGGCTGTTGTCGCGAACTGGGATCTCGAGCTTCCGTTCGCCGTCGAAGTGCAGGATGAGGGTGCTGTTGCGATCGGTGTTGGAGACCTCGAGCTGGGCCACCAGCGCCCCTTTGGACTGGACGTCCCGGCCCCGGAAGGAGCTGAGCGGAAGCCCGATCCCCCGCGGGCCGGTGTCGCGGGTCGGGATCAGGGCGAGGTAGAGGTCGTTTTCACCCGGATTGCCCCCCTTGATGCGAAAGTCAAAATCGAGCAGCAGCTCGCTGAGTGCCTCCGGCGTGACCTGGGGGAAGGCGATCCCGTTCCATTGCTCAGGGAGCCTCCCGTTGACCAACCGGACAAAGTGGTTGGTATCCGGATTGGAGGCGCTGACCCGCGCCCGGGCTGCCTGTTCGCCGTTCATCAGGACGTAGGCCGGCTCCGCACCCTCAAAATCCTCACCCCACGCCACCGGGACCGGCGTGCCACGGCCCCGGGTGGCGGCGGAATTCCAGGCCGCCTTCTCCGGGGCGTTCCGACGAAGCACCTCGCGGCCATTCAGCCAGGCGACGAACCCGTCGTCGTAGTACATCCGGAGGACCAGACGGTCGATTTCCGGATTGGCCACAACGAACGGAAGCCGCATGAGCAAGGAGGAGCTCTTTCCCTTCATCCGGGGGCCGATGTCCGACCCGATCCACGGAAGGAGATTCGTCCCGCCATCGAACCCGACGCCCCCCTTCCCGAAGTCCCATCCCGTGGGAGTGAACTCGGGGGCCATCCAGGAAGGTCCCGGATCCGAGGAGGGGACCGACACCCATTTGGTGTCGTCGTAGCGGATGAGACGAAGCATCTCCTCCCGGAGGGGAATCCCGTAGGAAACATCGGGCCGGAGTCGCGGGATCCGGGGCTTGAACTGCATCGCGATCGTCTGTCCGTCCGGTTCAACCAGCGCGAGGTACTCCCCGTCGGTCCCGAGCTTGAAGTTTGTGTGGAGCTCCTTGCCGGCGGTGTGGCGGTTCTTCCCGGAGGCGAACACCAGAAGATACTCCCCGGGGGCGAGGCGGGTGTCGGGGAAGGTCCACTTCCCCAGCTCGTCCTTGCGGTCGGTCAGGTGCCATCCGGCCAGGTTCACCGATTCCGAGCCGGCGTTCATGAGCTCGATCCAATCGGAAGGATGACGATCCTCGTCGAGCACGGTTCGGCGGTTCAGCGACATCACCTCGGTGATGTAGACCTTGTGGGGAGCCGCGGCCTGGAGCGGGCAGGGAGTCAGGAGAACCAACAGCGCGAGGGCAAGGAGAGAAAGGGATACCCAGGGGCGTAGGGAAGAAGAAAACCCGCCCGGGTGCGGGCGGGATGCGAACAGGGAATGGGACATCAGTACGTCGGCGTGCGGCTTAATCGGGTTCACGACGCGGCGTTTCCTTCCTCAGAATGACGAGTCCGTTTGCAGTGTTCCGTTCATACCCGTAACAGGGGCTGTTGACAACCTGTCCGTAGAGCCAAAGTGTGGCCGAGCCGCCACCGTCGAGATTGATCGCCTCCTTGACCCCCAGTTTCGCCAGGTACTCGGAGAGCTCGGGCAGCTTCATGCCGATCGATAGATTGCTCTGACGGCCGTCAACTTCCACAAAAAACCAGTGAGTGTCGTTCCATCCGAAGGCGCTCCGCGGGTGGCGCTCATCCCGGGCCTTGTAATCGGGGGTTTGCCCGTTGCGAAGCAGGGTGGGGCCACCGCCGATCGCCGTTTCGCAGCCCAGGGTCTGAGGCTCCGTCGGGAAGGCCAGTGTGAGAGTCTCGCCCGGATGGACCTTCTCGAGCCCGGCGGCAAGGGCTCCCTCCACCGAGAGCACCAGGGTGTCAGGGGTCAGCTTGGTGTTCGGCTCGGTCCGGATCTCCCGGATGCGGGCCGTGTAGGTGTGGCACGGCTTGATCGGAAGCCACTCCCCCGTCCCGTCCCGCTCCAGCACGAGCTCCTTGCCCTCCCCGCTGCTCCGGGTGCTGGCGCCAAGTCGCGGCGTGTAGACCCGGGCGGTTCCCCGAAGCCGCTCCTCATTGATCTCAAACGGGATCACGACTCCTCCCGGCAGGGTGGCCTGAAACCGGTTGGTGACCACCCCGACATGGGGCGCCCCCTTGGCGTCGGTCCAGAATGAGGGATGGTTCGCGTGAGGGCTGCTGATCAACTCCCCCTCCATGACCTGAAACCCGAGGGGATCACCGGCGAACGGCTCCTGCTCGGTTCGATAGAAGTCGCCGTTGATCCCGACCACCGGGCGGGCGTTGGAGGTAGCCTGCCCCTTCATTTGTTCGCTGAGGGGGGAAAGGTCGAGCACCGTTCCCTTTGCCAGGGTGGTGGTGAGCACGAGATCCGGGCGATTCCGCTCCACCTTGACGATGTGGACGGAGAGGGGCTTTTCCGCGTTCTTCTCGTTCCGGTAGCTGATGCCGGAGGTACCCCCGGCGGTCCTGACCCCGTCTTCAGCGCGCAGGAGCGACCCTCCCTCCCCCGCTCCCCACAGAACCTCGGCTCCAATCAGGGCCAGTCCCAAGGACCGCGCCAGCCACCCCGGAACGGGTGAGCGAGTCGGCTTGGGGGTCACCTGCATCGGGGCAGGTTCTACACCCTCCTCACCCCGGGACGCAACCACGATGGGAGATTCTTTACACCCCTCTTTTCGTTCCAGGTTCATGTTCATCAGGATGTTGGTGCATCCCCGGCGGTTACCGACACAGGACGTCGACCCCCCTGCGCCCCGCGGGCTCAGGCGACGCGCTACGGCAGGTAAGACAACTTAACTCGTGCAGAAGTTTCGCAAAAGTTGCTGCACCTGCCGTGGCGTCCTGACATCCACGCCCCGCGACGGCGGGGGGGGCCGATTTCGATTGCCCCCGCCGGGCGATCCATCGACTCTTTTCCCCGGACTGAGGGCTCCTACGACGAGACGACACGTGCACCGTTTTTCCTTATACAACGTTCGCGGGAGGATTTGGGTCGGTCGCATCTGCCTGATGGGGGCCCTGATGGTGGCTTCCGCAGCCCTGCCGGCCTGGGGTCATGGGGATACTCATGACATGGTGAAAGCGGTGACCGAGGAGCTGAAGGAGCGGCCCCGGGACCCGGAGCTTTACATCCGGAGGGGGGAGCTTCATCGGCGGCATGGGGATTTCGACCTCGCCCTGGCCGATTACGAGATGGCCTCCCGCCACGGGACAGCTGGGAATCTTGCCACCCTGGATCTCATGCGGGGACTGCTCTTTCTCGAGGCCAAGTGGCCGAGCACGGCCCGGGCCTGCCTCGATCGGTTCCTGGCGCGCGAGCCGAATCACGCAATCGCCCTGGCCGCCCGTGCCCGCGCCCATCTTCAGCTGAGGGATCGGGATTCCGCGAACCGGGACTTCTCGGCCGCGATCCGGGCATCGGCCGAGCCGAGGCCTGAGCTCTATGTCGAGCGGGCGGAGGCGATGGCCTCGGGGGACGCCCCGCGGCTCCAGGAGGCGGTGGATGGAATTGATGAAGGGATCCGGGCCCTCGGCCCGATCGTCACCCTGGAGCTGGTCGGGATCGACTTGAAGCTTCGCCTGCAGCAAACGAACGCCGCCCTGGAGCGTCTCGATCGCGTGCTTCAGCGCTCCCCGCGCAAGGAGGCCTGGCTGGCACGCCGGGGGGAGATCCTGCGCGCCAGCGGTCGATGGGGGGAAGCGCATGCGGCCTTCACCAACGCCCTGGGTCAGTTGGCAACCCTGCCCCCCGCGCGCAGGAACGTCCCCGCGATGCAGGAGCTGGAGCGGCGGTTGAAGGAAGCGGCCACCGAGATGGAGGCGAAGGTTGCATCCGCGGGAGTGGCTCCCCCGCCCTCCCGGCCCCC
>DMJJ01000292.1 GCA_003452185.1 Verrucomicrobiales bacterium
ACTTCTCGAAGATCGAGGCCGGGAAGCTGACCCTCGAATCGACGGACTTCGACCTTCGCGACACGGTGGAGGGGACGGCCGAGATGCTGGCCCAGGCGGCCCGCAACCAGGGGGACGAGCTTGTCTGCCGGATCGCCCCCGAGGTGCCGCGGTTCCTGCGGGGGGACCCCGTCCGCATCCGGCAGGTGCTGATGAACCTGCTGAGCAACGCCATCAAGTTCACGCACCGGGGGGAGGTCTCCGTGTCGCTCCGGCTGCTTGAGGACTCGGGGTCCCGGGTGCGGCTCCGGTTTGAGGTGCAGGACTCGGGCATCGGGATCTCGGACAAGGCCAAGCCGATCATTTTCCAGGCGTTCACGCAGGCCGACGGCTCCACGACGCGCCGGTTTGGCGGCACAGGGCTGGGACTCACCATCTCGAAGCAGATTGTCGAGCTGATGGAGGGGCGCATCGGTTTCGAGAGCACGCTGGGCCAGGGGTCGAACTTCTGGTTCGAGGTCGTCGTGGCCCACCCCTCGTCGCCACCCCCCCCGGCCCTCTGGACGGGTCGCGAGGGGCTGGCGGGGCGCCGGGTCCTGGTGCTCGACGACCATCTGCTGACCGCGCGATGCGTGGCCGACTATGCCGTGGCGTGCGGCATGCAGGCCGAGGCCCACACGAGCGTCGAGGCCGCGCTGCAGCGGGTCCGGTCGGAGGCCGCCGCGGGGGCCCCGTGGGATGTGGTGCTCGTCGACCTCGAGATGCCCGAGTCGGACGGGCTCTCGGTGGTGCAGGAGCTCCGGAGCCAGCCGATGGTGAATCCCCCGCGGCTGGTGATGCTCGCGAACCCGGGCGCCCGGCTCGATCCCGCGGTGATGCGGGCCAACGGGATCACGGCCTGCCTGGTCAAGCCGGTGAAGCAGGGCCGGCTTGAGGAGGTGCTGGTCGCGGCTCTCAAGTCCGGCGCCCCGGGGGCCGCGGGGGAGCCGATCTCGACGGGGGACACCCAGATCGTGAGCCTCGCCGCCTCGAAGGCGCGGATCCTCCTGGCCGAGGACAACCCGGTCAACCAGCAGGTCGGGCTCCGGATGCTCAAGTCGCTCGGCCTCCGGGCGGACGTGGCGACCAACGGCCATGAGGTCCTGGCTGCGCTGGAGCGCGAGCCCTACGACATCATCCTGATGGATTGCCAGATGCCGGAGATGGACGGGTACGAGACCTCGCGCCGGATCGCCGAGCTGGTCCGGGTGACCCCTCCCCCGCTGAAGTCGAAGCCGTTCCTCATCGCGGTGACCGCGAACGCGATGGCGGGCGATCGCGAGAAGTGCCTGGCCGCCGGGATGCACGACTACCTGAGCAAGCCGCTCAAGCTCATCGACCTTTCGCGCGTCCTGGAGCGGGCCCTCCTCTGCGTCCATCCCGCCCTGGAGGCCAGCCCTCCCGTCCAGGGGGCCCCCGCCCCGCAGGAGTCCGCGGGCGAGAGCATGGATCTCTCGGTCATCCAGGGTCTGCGGGAGCTCCGGGAGCCGGGCCAGCCGGATCCCCTCGCCCAGCTGGTCGACCTTTTCCTGCGCGACAGCCTCCCCCGCGTGGCCCAGATCGAGGCCGCCCTCCTGGCCGGGGATGCCCCCGCCGCCGCCGCCGCCGCACACACCCTTAAGGGGAGCGCAAGCAATCTCGGAGCCCGCAAGCTGGCCGCCCTTTGTGCCACGATTGAAAAACAGGCTAAAGGAGGCGACGTACCTGCCGCTAACACAGTACTGGAACCCCTCAAAGGGGAATTCCAGCGTGTGCAGAGTTTTCTGAAAGCGGAAGTGGAACGTTAGGAGCCTGGCTTGAGCGACGTGTCGAACAGACCGGAGACGCAGCCCGGGTCCATCCTGCTGATTGAGGATGATCCCGAGTGGCTGGAGATGCTGACCGCGGGCTTGAAGGACCCGGGGCTGACGCTGGAGGCGGTTCGTACGGGGCAGGAGGCCCTGAGGGCTGCGAGCCGGAACGTGTACGACGTGATCCTGCTCGACCTGGGGTTGCCTGACATCGAGGGGTTTGACCTCCTGCGGCAGCTGAAGCTGATCATCGCCTCCCCCCACACCCCGATCCTGATTTTGACCGGCCGCCGCGAGGTGACCCACAAGCTGCGGGGCTTTGAGATTGGGGCGGCCGATTTCCTGACCAAGCCGATTGAGATCCCGGAGCTGCGGGCCCGTGTGCAGGCGATCCTGAGGACCAAGCGGCGGCTGGACGTGTTGCTTGACCTGAATCGCAGGCTTGAGGGGGCGCGTGAGGAGGCGGAGGCGACGGCCCGTGCGCGGTCGGATTTCCTGGCCAGCATGAGCCATGAGATCCGGACCCCGATGAACGGGGTGATCGCGATGACCGAGCTGCTGCTCCAGACGCCGCTCAACCCGGAGCAGCGCGACTGCCTGGACACGGTGAGGACGAGCGGCGAGGCGCTTTTGGCGATCATCAACGACATCCTCAACCTCTCGAAGATCGAGGCTGGCAAGCTGGAGCTGGAGCAGAAGCCGTTCCGGGTGCCGCAGATGATCGAGGAGGCGCTGGACCTGCTGGCCACGCAGGCCTCGAGGAAGCGGATTGACCTGAACTGCCTGATCGAGGAGCAGGGGATTCCGCTGCTCATGGGGGATGCGCTCCGGCTGCGCCAGGTGTTGACGAACCTGGTGGGCAACGCGATCAAGTTCACCGACTCGGGGGAGGTGGCCGTGGAGGTGAAGGCCGTCCGGCAGCCGACCCTTCCTGCGCGCTGGGCGCTGCACGTCCTGGTGCGGGACACGGGCCCGGGGATTCCCGCCGAGAAGGTGGGGATGCTGTTCAAGAGTTTCACGCAGACCGACACCTCGATCAGCCGTCGCTTTGGCGGCACGGGGCTCGGGCTGGCGATCAGCAAGGGGTTGATCGAGCTGATGGGGGGCGAGGTCTGGGCGGAGAGTGTCGAGGGGAAGGGGTCGACCTTCCACTTCAAGGTGACGCTGCCCGAGGCCGAGTGTGCCGAGCCCCTGGCTCCGAGGACCGTCCCTGCGGTGCTGGCGGGCAAGCGGCTTCTGGTGGTCGACGACAACGAGACCAACCGCCGGATCCTGACCCTGCTGGCGGCCCGGTGGGGGATGCAGGCCACGCTGGCGAGCCGTCCGCGCGAGGCCCTGGCGCTGCTCTCCGGCGGCCAGGGGTTCGACGTGGCGATTTTCGACATGCTGATGCCGGAGATGGACGGGGCGCAGCTGGCGCGGGAGACCCGGCGGATGGCCTCCCGCCAGTCGATGCCGATCGTGCTGCTGACCAGCGTCGGCCCGAGGGACGAGCTGATGGCGGGGACGGAGCACCTGTTCAACGGGGCGCTGACCAAGCCTGTGAAGCCCGCCCAGCTGGAGGAGATTCTGCAGAAGGTGCTCGGGGCCCAGGTCCCCCTGGCCGCGGCCACCCGCGCCCCGGCGGCGGCCCCCGCCAACCCCTCGATCAACACCCGGATTGCCGAGCGGTATCCGTTCAAGATCCTGGTGGCGGACGACAACCCGATCAACCTCAAGGTCGCCTCCCGGCTGCTTGCCCAGATGGGCTTCCAGGTGTCGGTGGCTGTCAACGGCGAGGAAGCGATCACGGCCCTGGAGCGCAACCCCTTTGACCTGGTCTTCATGGACCTTCAGATGCCGAAGATGGACGGCCTGGAGGCCACTCGACGCATCCGGGCCCGCCAGTCGCCCGAGGCACGGGATCCCGCCTTTGCGCGGCGGATCATCATCATTGCGATGACCGCGAACGCGATGCAGGGGGACCGGGAGAAGTGTCTTGCCGCCGGGATGGACGAGTACATCCCGAAGCCCGTCCAGCCGCAGAAGATCCAGTCGGTGCTCGAGTTCTTTGGCCGCCACATCTTTGGCGACTCGGCCCCCGTTCCCCAGCCTGCCGCCCCTCCCGCTCCCGAGCCGGCGGCGGCTCCGGGGATTGCGGCGGCGCCGACGGCTCCCGAGCCCCTGGTGGAGCCCCCGGTCGACGTGGCCCGGCTGCTGGACTTCTCCGCGGGCGACCCGGTGCAGCTCGATGAGCTCATCCAGGTGTACACCACCCAGACGACTCAGAACCTGGTGAAAATCGAGGAAGCCCTCACCGGTTCGCAGGCCGAGGAGGCGTTGCGCCTGGCGCATTCCGCCGCGGGGGCGAGCGCGACCTGCGGCATGGTGGCGATGGTGGAACCGTTTCGCGCGATTGAGCACCTGATGGCCGAGAGCCGGTTCCCCGAGGCCGTGGGTCACCTCAGGCGGGCGCAGAAGGAATTTGGCCGCACCCAGGAGTATCTTCGGGAGCAGCGACCGAGGTTTGCGGCCTAGCGGCTGGCAGTGGCACTGAAGATGACACGAGTATGAAGAAGATTCTGATCATCGAGGACGACGTTATCGTCTCCTCCGTATACAAGAACCTGCTTGAGGGAAAGGGGTTCAGCGTGATGGTGGCCACCGACGGGCAGACCGGCTACTACCAGATGACGGAGTTCCGCCCCGATGCGGTGCTCCTGGACCTGATGCTGCCAAAGATGAACGGGGTGGAGATCCTGCGGAAGATCCGGGCCCAGCGCCAGTTTCAGGCGATCCCGGTCCTGGTGTTCACCAACGCCTATGTGCCGAACATGGTGGAGGTGGCGACGCAGGCCGGGGCCAACTTTGTCTTCAGTAAGTCGACCCTCACCTCCCGCCAGCTCCTGGAGGCGATCTGCCAGTGCCTGGCCGGATTCAGTACCTCGCATCTTCCGGCCTTGCCGGGTCCCGGGAACCAGGTGACTCCGCCGATGGTGATCGTCCCCGGGGTCGCGGCGCCGGTTGCCGCGCGACACGAGAACCTCGGTGCCGATGCCCCTTTTCATCCGGACCCCGCGTCGGCGCCCCCTCCTATCCCGGGCTTCCCGGCGCCCGCCGCGCCTCCCCCGGTGCCGCAGGCTTCCCCAGCTCCGGGGCGATGGAACATCACGGCTTTCCCGCCTCCTCCGGCCGCGGCCTCGTTTCCCCCGGCGAGTGCTACCCCTCCAACGCCGGCTCCCGTGTCTGTGGCACCCCCGCCCTTGGCGCCCCCGCCGGCCGAGTTGCTGCAGCTGCCTCCGAACATCCTCCCATTGGAGGGGGCGGATGATGCCCGGGTGCAGCAGGAGCTGAAGACTGACTTTTTCCATCGCGTCGACCCCACCCTCGTGGGGCTGCGATTCCACCTCGGGGAGCTGGTCAAGGCCTCCACGGATGCCGGGAAGACCGCGTCGCTCCTGGAACTTCACCGGCAGGTTCGGAGCCTCGCGACGAACGCCGCCCTGGCGGGGTTCCACCCGGTGGCCGACCTCGCCTCGGCCTTCGAGGTTCTCCTGAGCGAGCTGGCCGAGAAGCCGAAGCATCTCACCGGCTCAAGCCAGAGGACCATTGCCAACACGATGGACTGCCTCACGGAGCTGCTGGTTCGCAAGGTTGAGGAGAACGTGCTGGAGAACCCGCCGCCGGCGATCCTGGTGGTGGACGACGAGGTGTTGTCGCGGCGTGCGGTCACGTTTGCGCTCGAGAAGGGGCGGATGAAGGCGACCGCGATCGAGTCCCCCCATGAGGCGCTTCGCCTGGCCACGTCGCAGCCGTATGACCTGATTTTCCTCGATGTCCAGATGCCCGGGCTGAACGGCTTTGACCTCTGCACACAGATCCGGGCGCAGTCGATCAACCAGCACACCCCGGTGATTTTTGTCACGAGCCAGAGCGATTTTACCAGCCGGGCCCGGTCGACCCTCAGCGGGGCGACCGATCTGATCGCCAAGCCGTTCATGTTCATCGAACTCACGGTCAAGGCGATCTCCACCCTGCTGCAAAACCGGGTGATCCGGCCCCAGAACCCGGCCGCCGCTGCGCGACGCGCCGCGTGATGTCCGCGGACGGATCCTGTCGCGTTGAGAGCTGTCGACTGGGGGCCGCCGGTGCCGGTGGGCCCCCGGAAGCGAGCTGAAGCCGCCATGTCTTGCCGACCGACCTCCGAGCCGCCAGAGCCGGCCCGTTCCCGGGCCGGGGGGACCCTCCTGCGATTCCTGCTTCTCCTGTCGATTGTTGCCATCGCCTCCCTCCACACTCCTGCGGCCTCGGCAGCCCCGGCGGACTGGGACACGATGAGCGACACCTGGACGGCGACGGATGGGCTGGGGAGGACCCTGCCGACCTTTGCCGAGGTGGGGGGGCCGCGGACGAACCGGGTTGTTGCGCTTTTCTATTTTCTCTGGCTCGGCCGCCATGGGGAGGCGGGGCCGTTTGACATCACGAAGATCCTGGCCGGGAGGCCCGGGCTCGTGGAGCAGCCGGAGCATCCGGCCTGGGGTCCGTTGCAGGCGCCGCACCATTGGGGGGAGTCGGTCTTTGGGTACTACGTGGCCGAGGATGAGGCGGTCCTCCGGAAGCATGCCCAGATGCTCGCCGACGCCGGCGTGGACCTGCTCGTGTTTGATGTGACCAACCAGCTCGACTATCCGGAGAGCTGGCGGGCGCTCTGCCGGGTCTTCAGCGAGATCCGGGCATCGGGGGGGCGCACTCCCCAGATCGCGTTCCTTTGCCCCTTCGGGGACCCGGGCAAGGTGGTCCGGGCCCTGCACGCGGGGCTCTACGCCCCCGGGGTGAGCCCCGAGCTCTGGTTCCGGTGGGAGGGTCGACCCCTCATTCTGGCCGACCCGGAGCTCTTGGGGGAAAGTTTTCATCAGGCGCGGCGGGATCACCCCGCGCGCCTGGAGCCGGGGCATACCCTGGGGCAGTCGTTCGAGGCGACGCGGGCGTTCCGGTCGGTCGGGTTGAGCGCCCCGACGTGGATGGCCACGAACGCTGCGGCGACCGTGCGGCTGCGTCGCGGGGATGCGGCCGGGGAGATCGTTGCGGAGAAGCGGTTCCAGGGGGTGCGTGATAACGCCTGGCTCTCGCTCGACACGTCGGCCGCCCCTCCCGGGCCCGGGGTCTGGTACCTGGAGATGAGCGACCCCCAGGGGAGCATTGGATGGTGGAGCACGACGAACGATGTGCTCCGGGCCGGGGAGAGCCATGTGGATGGCCGGCCGGCCGCCGGGGACCGGGTGATCCGGGTTCGCTGGGCCGACCCGGAGGCCGACGTGCTGAGGGAGTTCTTCACCTTTCGAAAGCCGCAGCCGGACTACTTCTCCGGGCCGACCGGGCCTGGGGAGTGGGGGTGGCTCGAGGTGTTTCCCCAGCACGTGTTCACGCGGGCCGACGGGGCCTCTGAGGAAGTGGCCGTGGGGGTGGCGCAGAACGCCGTGGATGGCCGGCTGAGTGTGCTGAGCAACCCGGCCTCCCGGGGGCGGAGCTTCCATGCGGGGCGGGAGCCGCGTCCCGAGCATCAGGATTTCCTGGGGCACAACTTCAACGAGCAGTGGGAGCGTGCCTTGAAGCTCGATCCCCCCGTGGTGTTTGTCACCGGGTGGAACGAGTGGATCGCGGGGAGGTTCAAGAGTCCCTCGGGGTTCTACGGGGATGGTCCCGTGACGTTTGTGGACGAGTTCAACCGCGAGTTCAGCCGCGACATCGAGCCGATGGCCGGGGGGCATGGGGATGCCTACTACTACCAGATGGTGGCGAACATCCGGCGCTACAAGGGGGTCCGGCCGGTGCCACGGGTCCGGAGCCAGCCGGTCGCGATTGATGGACGGTTTGAGGATTGGGCCGGCGTCCTTCCGGAGTTCCGCGACACCCTGGGGGATCCGGTCCAGCGCCATCAACGGGGGTGGGGGGCCGGGTCGGGTTACACGAACACCACGGGCCGGAACGACATCCTCCTGGCGAAGGTGAGCGCCTCGGAGGAGGCGATCTTCTTTTACGTCCGGACCCGGGAGCCTATCAGCCCGTCGACGGATCCCAACTGGATGCTGCTCTTCCTGGACGTGGATGGGGATCCGCGCAACGGGTGGCTTGGCTTCGACTATGTGGTGAACCGGACGCGGGCCGGCAAGGGGTCGGCGCGGCTTCAGGCCAGCCAGGGGGTGGGCTACGAATGGCGCGACCACGGGGAGGTCTGGTTCAAGGTGGCTGGGAACGAGATGGAGATGGCGATTCCCCGTTCGATGATCGGGCTCCGTCCCGGGTCCGTGGCGATTGACTTCAAGTGGGCGGACAACATCCAGCAGACGGGAGACTGGAGCGACTTCACGTTGAACGGGGATGCGGCGCCGAACGACCGGTTCCGATTCCATGCCCAATTCTGATCCGAGCCCGGGTGCCTGAATGAGGGTGGAGGTTGAGAGAGCGTTGTCGGGGGGGCCGGCCTTGGATCGGGGGGCTGCGAGAACTCGCGAATTGAAAGCGGGTGGGGTCTCCCCTAGTTTCCCGCTGCTCATGACATCGCCGCAGCCAGAGCCGCCTGTGGGCGGGCGGGTTTGGTCCCCCGCCCGCTGGCCCGCGCTCGGGCTCTCGTTCCTGGCGCTCTGGTGGATCTTTCGCCGCATCGACCGCCCCGCCCTGTGGGAGGCCCTTTCCCATGCGCGTCCCCTCTGGTTCGCCGCCGCGGTCGGCGCGTTCGCCCTCGCGCTGGGGCTCGCCGCCTGGCGCTGGCACCAGATGCTCCGGATCACGGGGACCGTGGTGGCTCCCGGCGTCACGTGGCGGTTCACCCTGGTGGGGCATGCCTTCACTGCGCTGCTCATGGGGGCGGCGCTGAGCGATGTGGCGAAGACCGCGTTGTATTCCAGGCGGTACGGGTTTCCGCTCGAGCGGATTCTCGCAGCCTCGGCCCTCGACCGTTCTGCCGGGGTCATCAGCACCCTTCTCTACGGCCTGGCCGCGCTGGCCCTGGGCGTGGTGTCTGCGCCGGCCCGTGCGGGGGCCGGCCTGGAGTGGCCCTCCGCGGGCCGGGTTCTGGGGGTCTGCGTTGCGGCCGGGGTGGTGCTCGCGGGGCTCGGGGTGGCGACGCGGCGATGGTGGCGGCCGGCATGGGCCCGCTTTGGGGAGGAGATGCTCCGGGCGGCCCGGGCCCTGGCCTCCCGCCCCGCGACCACCGCAGGGGCGGTGGCGGTGGGAATTGCCATCCAGCTTCTGATCTCCTCGGTCCTCGGTTGCTGCCTGACCGCCATCCAGCCCGGGGGGGTTCCGTGGTCGCGGATGCTGTGGACCCTCCCGGTGGTCAACCTCGCCGGGGCGATGCCGGTGACCCTCTCGGGAGCCGGCGCACGGGAGGGGGCGGCGATTTTGCTTTGGGGGGCGTTTGGAATCTCCGCCGCAACGGCCTTCAGCGCCTGCCTCCTGACCCTGTGCGTGAACCTCTCGTGGGCCGGTGTCGGGGTGCTGGTCGGCTCCGGGCTCCGCCGCTCCCCCGGGCTCCGCTCCCCCGCGGCGGAAAGGGGTGTCCCGGCATGAAGCTCCTGGTCTTCGCCCACATCCCTCCCCCGCATCATGGGCAGAGCTACATGGTGCAGCTCCTGCTCTCCGGGCTCCGCGCGGCCGGGGAACGACTCCCGCCGGGGGATCCCGCCCGGATCGAGTGTTACCACGTCAACGCGCAGTTCTCCGACGACATCGGGCAGATCGGAAAGCCGGGGTTCCGAAAGATTCTCCTCGCGCTCCGATTCTCCTGGCAGGCGATCCGCGCCCGGTTCCGGCACGGGGTGACGCACTTCTACTACGTTCCCGCGAGCAGCACCCGCGCAGCCCTCTACCGGGATTGGATCGTCCTGGCCCTTTGTCGTCCCTTCTTCCGGAGAATCATCTACCACTGGCACTCCGTGGGGCTTGGGGACTGGCTGGCGACGGGTGCCCGTCCCTGGGAGCGGTGGATCACCCGACGGCTCCTCTGGCGGCCCGACCTGAGCCTCGTGCTCACGGAGGGGAACCGGCGGGACGGGGAGCTGCTGGAATCCGGGCGGATCGAGGTGGTCCCGAACGGGATGCCCGATCCCTGTCCCGCGTACGACACGGGAGTCCGGCCGCGGCGCGAGGCGCGTCGTGCGGCACGGGCCCTTCTGCTGGCCGGCGAGGAGCCCGGGGCCGCGGCCCGGGCGGCCGCGGGGGGGGATCCCGAGGTGTTCCAGATCCTGTATCTCAGCCTCTGCTACCGGCCCAAGGGGTTGTTCGATGCGGTCGAGGGGGTGGTGCTGGCCAACCGTCAGCTTCGCGAACAGGGGTCGCGGATGCGTGTGCGGCTGACGATCGCGGGGAAGTTTTTCGCCGAGTCCGAGCGCCTTGAGCTTGAGGAGCGGCTCCGGCAGCCTGATCTCGCCACGGGGCCGGAGTCGGTCCGGTATGTCGGGTTCGCCTCCGGCGCCGACAAGGAGCGGCTTTTCCGGGAGAGCGACGTCTTCTGCTTCCCCTCCTATTATGAACTGGAGGGGCATCCGGTGAGTCTGCTGGAGGCGATGGCCTTCGATCTCCCGTGTGTCGTGACCCGGTGGCGGAGCCTCCCCGCCCTGTTCCCGCCCGGCTACCCCGGGTTGATCGAGCCGAGGGCTCCGGCTCAGGTGGCCTCGGCGCTGCTCGGGCTCCTCTCCGGCCCCCCTCCGATTGCGTTTCGCGCCCGGTTTCTTGACGAGTTCACCGTCGACCGCTTCGTCGAACGGATCAGCGCGGCGCTCCGCACGGTGGAATGATTTGCGAAACAACCGACCTTCGGCATCCTTGACGCATGGCGAATCCAGACCAGTACCTCAGCGGGGAATACCAGGCTAAGAACCCCTCCTTCCACGTGGAGGACTCCCCCTGGAAGGCGGCGCAGATCCGGCGGATGATCGACTCGCAGCGCATCCCTGCGGGACGGATTGCCGAGGTGGGGTGCGGGGCGGGGGAGATCCTCGTGCAACTGGCCGGCCACTACCCGCAGGCGCGGCTTGAGGGGTTTGAGATCAGCCCGCAGGGGTTCGCTCTCTGCCAGCAGAGGGCCTCGGACCGGATCCGGTTTCAGAACACCGATTTCGCCGCTGCCCAGACTCCTCCGTACGACATCGTGCTGTGCATCGACGTGTTCGAGCACATCGAGGACTCCTTTGCGTTCCTCCGGGGGCTCCGTTCCCGCGGCAACGGGTTCATCTTCCACATCCCCCTCGACATGAACGTGCAGATGGTCGCGCGCTCGGCCCCGATCCTGATGGTCCGCTCCACCGTGGGGCACATCCACTACTACTCCAAGGAGACCGCCCTCGCGACCCTGGAGGATTGCGGATATGAGATCCGTTCCTGGTTCTACACCCCCAACGGAGTTGACCGGCCGACGAGCGGCAAGGCCCGGTTGCTCCAGCTTCCGCGCAAGGTCCTGTTCGCGTTGAGCAAGGACCTGACGGTGCGGTTTCTGGGGGGCTATTCGCTGCTGGTTTACGCCGTCCCCCGCAAGGCGTGACCGGGGGGGGAGGGGGCAGTGAGTCCGTTCTGACCCCGTTCTCCACCCTCCAGCCCGCGTCACCGCATCTCTGAGTTGCCGCGTTCGCCATGCGAAGAGTGCAAGTCGACTGCGGCCCAATCCACCCCCCCCTGCCAGCCGGCGCCTGCCGGTTTCCTGAGCCTTGCGTGCCTGCGCCCGATCTGCTTCAGTCGGGAAGGTCTTCCCTCCCGTTTTCCGCAGCACTGCGGCATGCCTACGTCGGGTGGGGGGGTGCTTCCCCATGAGCTCGCTTCTCCAGTGTGCGGTGTGCGGCCTTCCCCTTGCGGAGGGGGAACGGGAGCACGGCACCTGCCGTCGCTGCCAGATGCGGGGTGAGATCCGCGACCGGCTGGCGGGCTCCGACGCCCCGGGGTCCTCCTCCACGGGCCCGGGTTGGGGGGTTGGCGACTTCGATCTTCTCGACGAGATCGCCCACGGGGGCATGGGGATTGTGTACCGGGCCCGCGACCGTCGCACCGGGGGGCTCGTGGCCCTGAAGTCGCTTCCTCCCGGGGCAGCCGACGGCGGGGCGCACTCCCGGAGATTCCTCATCGAGGTGGAGGCCCTGTGCCAGCTTCATCACCCGGGGATCGTCCGTGTCCTGGAGGCTGGAAGCGCGCCCGGGCGGCAGTTCCTCGCGATGGAGCTCGTCAGCGGGAGGGACCTAGGCCGGCGGCTCAAATCGCTCGGGGGACCGATGCCTTTGCGCGAAGGGGTGGCTCTGGTCCGGAAGGTGGCGGTTGCGATCCGGTATGCGCATGAGCGCGGGGTGATCCACCGCGACATCAAGCCCGGGAACATCCTCGTGGATGACCAGGGGGAGCCCCGGGTGACCGACTTCGGGCTGGCGAAGATCCTCCATGGCGACCATCCCGAAACCCTCTCGGGCGAGGTCATGGGGTCGCCCGGCTACATGGCGCCGGAGCTCGCCCGGGGGCAGAGCAAGCATGCGACGACGACCGCCGACATCTACAGCCTGGGGGCGGTCCTCTACGCCGTCATCACGGGTCAGGCCCCGTTCCGTGCCGACACCCCCGTGGCCACCCTGCAGAAGGTGATCTCCGAGGATGTCCGTCGTCCCCGGGCCCACAACCCCGAGGTGGACCGCGACCTGGAGGCGATCTGCCTCCGGTGCCTGGAGAAACGCCCCGAGCGACGCTACGCCTCCGCAGACCAGCTGGTGCAGGATCTGGAGGCCTGGGAGAGGGGTGAGCCGGTGCAGGCCCCGGTGGCCGGCGCCTGGATGGAGGCCCGTCGCTGGGTGCGACGGAACCCGGCGGTCACCGTGTCGATTCTCCTGCTCGTTGCGGCCCTGGCCGGATCCGTCACCATGCTGGCGTGGGTGAGCCACCAGAAGCAGCTGGGGGAGGCGCTGCAGCAGGCCCTGGCCCGGACCGTGATGACCGACTTGAACCGCTTGTGGGACTCGGCGAAAAACGAGACCTCCCCCGAGAAGCGGTATCTGGACGTCGATTCCCCCACGCGCGCGCTGCTCCGCGGGTCGGATGCCCCGGCCACGGCTGGCGCCACGCGGCTGGTGTTCGGTGTCTACACGCATGATCCCCCCCCGGACATGCTCGCGATCATCGGGCCCGCTCTGGTTCCCCTGGAGCAGGAGGTCAGCCAGAGGCTCGGGCTTCGAGTGCTGATCACCCTCAGGATCTATGGAAACTACCAGGATGCCCAGGAGGCGATTGTCCGGGGGGACATCGACCTGATGCGGGTCGGCTCCTCGACCTACATCGAGGCGCATGACCGTGATCCCGGCATCGAGATCCTTGCCGCCCAGAACGGCCGCATCCAGGGGTGTATTTTCGTGCGGTCGGATTCCGGGATCGGGTCCTTGGAGGGGCTGAAGGGGAGATCGATGGGGTTTGTCGACGACAGCTCCACCACGGGGTTTTACCTGGCCAAGCACCGGATGCTCCTGGCGGGCCTCCGGGCATCGGACCTCCGGGGGGGCGCGACCAATTTCCTTGGGAACCATTCCGCCGTGGGGCAGGCGGTGTTGAAGGGGAGGTTTGATGCCGGGGCGGCAAGCGCCAACAACATCGATCCGATGACCAACTCGGGCCTGCGGGAGGTCCTCCGTTACGCTGAGCCGCTGGGGATGCCCTGGATCGCGCGTTCCGGGCTCGACCGGCGGATGGTGGAGGCGTTTCGCACGGCGCTCCTGGGGCTGCGCGACCCGAAGGCCACGGCCCGGCTGGGGAACGGCACCACGGGGTTCAGCCCGGCTGCGGATGCGGACTACAACTCGCTGCGGGAAGCGATGCGCGAGTCCCTGCGGTTCGATCTCCCGAGGTGAGCCCCGCACCAACCGGAGCTACTCGGCTTCCAGGGTGGAGAGCCGGGTTGCCTGTTCCTCCCATTCGACGCTTCGTTCCATCAGGTCGAGGCCGATGCTTTTGAGCTCGCGGCTGATCTCGAACGACCGGCCTGGGGATTGGTGCGTTTCGGGCGACTGGAGGGCTTCGGTGAGCTCCTTTTGGCGGGCCTCCAGGTCCTGGATGGCCTTCTCGAGCTCGGCCACCCGGAGGCGGACCTCCCGTTTCTCCTTGGCCCGGGCCTGTCGCTCCTCGGATTCGCGGCGTTTGTCCTCCTTGGTGCGGGGCGCCGCCACGGGGCGGGGGGCTGTCGCGGCGGGCGGGGGGGTGGCTGGACGCAGGCGGAGGGCGTCGGCCGCCTTCTTCTCGAGGTAGTAGTCGTAGTTGCCCGAGTAGTGGGCGAGGTAGCCGTCCTGGACGTGCACGACGCGGTTCGCCAGGGCCTTGATGAAGTAGACGTCGTGGCTGATGAAGATGATCGTCCCTTCGAACTGGTCGAGGGCGTAGATCAGCGCCTCGATGCTCGCCATGTCGAGATGCGTGGTCGGCTCATCCATCAGGAGGAGGTTCGGGGGATCGAGGAGCAGCTTCACGAGCGCAAGGCGGCTTTTCTCCCCCCCGCTCAGGACCCGCACCGGCTTGAAGACATCGTCCCCCCGGAAGAGGAAGCAGCCGAGCACCGTGCGGATGAACTCCTCGGTCACCCGCTGGGGGGTGTCGAGGGCCTCCTCGAGGACCGTGCGCCCGGCCTGGAGCATCTCGACCCGGTGCTGGGCGAAGTAGCCAAACTTGACCTTGTGGCCCAGTTCGCGGGTTCCGGCCTGCGGCTCGATCACTCCGGCCAGGAGCTTGAGGAGGGTCGATTTCCCCGCCCCGTTGGGCCCGACGAGGACGATCCGCTGTCCCCGCTCCGCCATGAACTCCATCCCTTTGTACACCTGGAGGGCGCCGTAGGCGTGGTCGATGTGGGCGAGGGTGATGACCTTCTGGCCGCTTCGCTCCGGCTGGGGAAACCGGAATTTGATGCTCCGGCTTGCGTCCTCCGGGGCTTCGATCCTCTCCATTCGCTCAACCTGCTTGAGCTTGCTCTGGGCCTGTGCGGCCTTGGTGTTCTTGGCCCTGAACCGCTCGACAAACCGCATCAACCGCTCGATCTCCCGCTGCTGGCTCTTGTAGGCGGCGAGCTGCTGCTCCTCGAGCGCCTCCCGCTGTTCGAGGAAGCTATCGTAGTTGCCCCGGTAGCGGATGAGCTGGCCGTTGCGGATCTCGATGATTCCGTGGATGAGCCGGTTCAGGAATTCCCGGTCATGGCTGATGATGAGGATGCCCCCCGGGTAATCCATCAGGTAGCCCTGGAGCCAGAGCAGCGACTCGAGGTCGAGGTGGTTTGTCGGCTCGTCGAGCATCAGGAGGTCCGGCTCCTGGACGAGGAGTCGGGCCAGGTGCGCCCGCATGATCCATCCTCCGCTGAGCTCGCGGGCCGGGCGGTCAAAGTCCTTTTCCCGGAAGCTGAGGCCGCGAAGGATCTTCTTGGCGCGGACGATTGCCTGGTGGTCCTCGACATGCATCGGCTCGTGGTCCATGTCGTGAGCCGCGGAGGCATGGAACTGGAGGCGGCCGGTCGTCGCCAGCTCCAGGACGGTCTCCTCCCCGACGGGGAGGCTCTCCTGGGGCAGGTGCCCGACCCGGGTCCCCCTCTCGAAGACGATGTCGCCACCATCGGCTCCCTCGGTCTGAAGGATCATGCCGAAGAGGGTCGACTTTCCGGCGCCATTCGGGCCGA
>DMJJ01000286.1 GCA_003452185.1 Verrucomicrobiales bacterium
ATGAGGGAGGCCAGGGGGGGGGTGGGGGCGGCTGGAGTGGCAGGGTGAACCAGAATGTCGATCCGGCCCCCGGGGTCGTCGAGTATCCCAGCGTTCCCCCCATGAGGTCGATCAAGCGCCTGCAGATGGCCAATCCCATGCCGGCTCCCCCGTAGGCCCGGGTGGTGGAGCTGTCCCCCTGGCGAAAGCGCTCAAACATGTGGCCCTGTTGCTCGGGAGAGACGCCAATGCCGGTGTCCTCCACCTCCACACGCACCGCCTGGGGGAGGGAGGGGCAACCGGTGGTCACGCCGGAGGGCAGACGATGCACCCGGAGGGTCACGCGGCCTGCGCGGGTGAACTTGATGCCGTTCTCGACCAGATGTCGCAGCACCTGGGTGACCCGCGCCCCATCCCCCTGGAGGACCAGGTTCTCGGCTTCGGCGTCGGGCTGGCTTTGGAGCTCAAGCCCCTTGGCGCGCGCGACCGTTGCGTAGGTCTCCACGGCTGCATCCAGGGTGGAGGAGATCGTGTAGGGAACCCGCTGGAGCTGGAGGCTCCCGGCATCGAGTCGGGAGAGATCGAGGAGGTTTCGGATGAGGCGTTCGAGGGTGGCCCCTGCGACCTCGATTGTCTGGAGGTACTCGGCCTGCTCGGCGTTGAGAGGGGTGTCGCGCAGGAGCCCGGCGAACCCGACGACGCCATTCAGCGGGGTGAGGAGCTCGTGGCTCATTGTCCCGAGGAAGACCGATTTGGCGCGGTCGGAGGCCTGGGCGGCCTGGAGTGCGTCGAGCAGGGCGCCCTCCGCCTCCTTGCGGGGAGTGATCTCCGTCCGGATGGCGATGTAGCGGTACGGCCGTCCCTGGGCATCGAGCAACGGAACCACGGTGGTGTCGACCCAGTAGAGCCGGCCGTTCTTGGCCCGGTTACGCACCTCGGCTTGCCAGGTTTCCCCCCGGGCGAGGGCCTGGTACATCCCGGTCCAAAACTCCCTGGGGTGGAACCCCGAGTTGAGGAGTCGATGATCCATCCCGAGCAGCTCCTCCCTCGAGTAGCCGCTGATGGCGCAGAACTTGTCGTTGGCGTAGAGGATGCGTCCCGCCGGGTCGGTCATCGCGACGATGGAATGACGGTCGAGGGCATACTTTTGCTGCTCGAGCTCCCGTCGTTCCTCCTGAAGGCGTGTGATCTCCCGCTCCAGCTCTGCGATGCGGGAGCGAAGCTCCCCGGGCTCACCGCCGTGCGATGCCTCGCGTACAGGGCGAAGGCCCTCCTCCGTTCGCTGCGAGGCGGGTGCGATCGGGTCAAAAGGTTCCGATCCCATTTCAGCGGGGCGCTGGCCGTGTGACGGGGGGATGCCTTTCCGCAGGCTACCCTCTCCGGAGGCCGCGCTACTTTTCCCATCGGCTGAATCAACGCCGGGTTGAGCCCCGGCGGGACCCTCGTCCCGGGAGGTGGTGAGGGGGGGCTATTCCACCTCGTGGGTCACCCGGATCAGGACCTCTTTTTCCCGGCGCTGGAGCCAGCGTCCAAGCGGGGGAAGGGTGGCCCGGTAGGCGAGGATGGCGGCGGCCAGCACGGGGATCGAGAGGAGAAGGTTGACCGGCACGAGGGGGGGGAATCCGAAATGCCGGGCGAGGAGCTCCGCTGCGGGAGGGATGAAGATCGGGATGCAGACCAACGGGAACCCGAGGTGAATGCCCGCCAGCAGGAGCATGGTCCCGGCACTTTGCTTCGTGGGCTTCATGGATCCCGGGTTCACCCTGAAAGGGACCCCGATGGAGCAGACGTTCCCAAGGATGCAGACAATCAGGTACAGGCTCGGGAGCTGGATCAGCCCGGCCAGGCAGCTCTCGAGCGGGACCGGGATCAGGAGCGGCAGCGAGGCGAGCACCAGGGCTGCGGGGACCAGCGCATACGGGGCGAAGGCGAGGTTCTTCCCGAGGAGCAGTCGATCGCGCGGGGTCGGAAGCAGCACCAGGGATCGAAAGGCATTCCGGTCGAGCCCGAACTGGTTGAGCAGGAGCTGCGTCATCCCGAGGAACAGGAACATGATCAGCGCGGTGGGGATCAGTGTGAGAAACTCGGGCGGCAGGGCCCGCGCCGAGGTGCGCGATCCGAACAGGGCAGCGCAAAACACCATGAGCATCAGGAGGGGGCTCAACAGGAGCAGCTTCATCTCCGGGGCCCGCCACATCGACCGGAACGAGGCAAGGGCAAGCCCTCCGGCGTCGGGCGGAACCCACGGGAGCTCCCATTCGACGAGAAGAGGTTTGCGGGGACCCGGAGTCCTCCCCGGCTCAGTCTCGGGGGAGGCTGGCCGGGCCGTCTCCCCGGTCTCGGCGGGGGGAGCCGTGACCCGGCCTGCGCCCGTGTCCCCCGTGTAGAACCGAAGCGCCGACCGGTAGGCGCGGCGAAGCCCGAGCCCCGCAAGGGTCCAGCAGCCGGCGGCTCCCAGCAGCGCCGGGAGGAGGTTCTCCTCGCCCAATGAGGCGACCCCCTGCCCAAGCCAGAGCAGCGGGAGATATCGATGCGCGGCCGACGCCCCGGGGGTGTGCAGCCATTGCGTGAAATCCCCGGCGGCCCGGCCCGGGCCTCCGTGCCGCTGGGAGCCTCCGCGGGAGAGATTCATGTACAGGTTGGGGCCCTGCCCAAGGAGGACGATCGCCACCGTGACCCCTACCAGGATCGATCGCTTCCGGCGCTGATTCACCATCAGGGCGGCAAGCCAGCCCCGGAGGCAATAGGTCCAGGCGGTGATCATGAGGAGGAACCCGACGGCCAGCGGGATCACAAGCAGGAACGACGGCCCGCGCGCGACGGTCATCCCGAGGGCGATGGCCACCATTCCCGGGGCCGCCATCAGGAGGCTGGGCGTGAGATGCGATGCCGCGTAGTTGAACAGGAACACCTGCGAGAGATGGATGGGGAGATGGAGCAGGCGGCCCATGTCCAGCGACTCGGAGCGCTGCAGCTCGGCCAGCAGCCCCATCAGCCAGAGGAACAGAAACAGGAACGAGAGCGTGTCCCACGTGATCAGCAGGGTCGAGGAGGAGGCGTTCCCCAGAAGATGCCAACCGGCCAGGAATCCCCCGATCGAGGCCCCGAGAGCCATCATGTAACCACTGACCACCCCGAGCACCGCCATCACGAACCCGAGCGGCCCCCCTTTCCGGAGCTGGTTCCAGGAGAGCCTGGACCGGAGCCAGAGGATCGCCCTGAGTTGTTGCCAGTTCATGCGGGGTAGGGGGGGGAGCGGGGAGGCTACTCCAGCCAGCTCAGTTTCTGGGCTTCGAGGTGATCGCTCCCGACCGCGCTGAGGAAGCGCTCCTCAAGCGATCCCGAGGCCCGGATCTGATCCATCGGCTCCTGCATCACCAGGCGTCCGCGGGCGATGATGCCAACCTCGGTGCAGAGCTTCTCGACGATCTCCAGCACGTGGGAGGTCAAAAAGAGCGTCACCCCATGACTGATGCAGCGCTTGAGGACATCCCTCAGCAGCCGGGAGGAGACGGCGTCGACCCCCTCGAACGGCTCGTCCAGGAAGAGCATCTCCGGGTTGGGGAGCAGGGCCCCCGCAAGGGCCAGCTTCTTCTTCATCCCGTGGGAGAACTCCAGGGTCAGCTTCTTCTCCTCATTCTGGAGCCCCATCACCTCGAGAAGTTGCTGGGTGCGGTCCTGGATCACATCGCGCGGCATGAGGTACATCCTCCCAATGAAGGTCAGGTACTCACGGGCGGTCAGGTTGTCGTATAGACCGAGGTGTTCCGGCACCACCCCGATGCGCCGGCGTGTCTCACGCGCCACGTCCGGGTCCGACATCTCCCCGCCCAGGATGCGGATGGATCCTCCGGTCGGGGCCAGGAGGCCGGTCAGCATCTTGATGGTGGTCGATTTCCCGGCGCCATTCGGCCCCAGGAATCCGTAGAAGCATCCCTTGGGGACCCGCAGGTTCAACCCATCCACGGCGAGGGTGTTTCCGAACTGCCGTGCCAGCTGCGTCGTCTCGATTGCCAGGCTCATGTCGCGAGGGGGGGCTTGTCGTGCAAGCGGTGGGGACCGTAGCCGAGTGCCGCCGGGAGGGGAAGGCCGATGTGGCCCCGTGGCCCCATCATGGCTGCAGGGGGGATTCTGGCAGGCCCCGGCCGAGGGAGTGGGTCGCCTTCTGGATCGCCTCACGCAGCTTTTCCAGCTGGATCGGCTTGGCGACGAAGTCATCCATCCCCGAGGAGTAGCATCGTTCCCGGTCGGCCTCCATCACGCTCGCCGTCAGGGCGATGATCGGGATCCGGGGGGCGGGCTGTCGGCCCTGGGAGGAATCCTGCTCCCGTCGCCGGATGGCCGCTGCCGCCTCATACCCGTCCATCTCCGGCATGTGGCAGTCCATGAGGATGAGGTCGTACGGCCTCTCCGAGGCGCGCTCGACGCCGATCCGGCCGTTTTCAGCCAGGTCCACCGTGCATCCAAGCTTCTTGAGGAGCTTCTGCGCCAGCACCTGGTTCATGTGGGTGTCCTCGACCAGGAGAATCCGGAGGCCTGGCGGGGGAGTGTTCCCGCCCCGGCCCTGCGATTCGAGGGGGGTCGGATCCGAGGGGAGCCGGATGTCGACCGGGCGGGCCTCCGGCGGGGCCGCGGCCTCGAGCCGAAGGATGAACCAGAAGGTCGATCCCTTGCCCGGCGCGCTCTCGAGCCCCATCGTCCCCCCCATCATCTCGACCAGCGACTTGGAGATCGCCAGCCCGAGGCCGCTCCCGCCGAAGCGGCGCGTGGTGGAGGAGTCGGCCTGGGAGAATTTCTTGAAGAGCTGGGCCTGTTTTTCCGGAGGGATCCCGATGCCGGAGTCGGTGACCGCGAGCAGCACCCCGGGGTGGCCCGCCGGGGCGTCCGCTGCGTCGCCTGCGACGGGCACGGGCGCCAGCCGCACGGAGACGCTGCCTGAAGGGGTGAACTTGATCGCGTTGCCCACCAGATTCAGCAGGACCTGCCGCACCCGGGTCGGGTCCCCCTTGAAGTGCCGGCCTGCCCCGGTGCTGATGGAAACCGTGAGGTCGAGATGCTTCTCCGCGGCCCTCGGCTGGAGCAGGTGGATCACGTCGTGGACGAGGAGCTCCAGATCGAACGGGATCCGCTCAAGCTCCAGGCGCCCGGCCTCGATGCGGGAGAAATCCAGGATGTCGTTGATCAGCGCCAGGAGGGCCTCTCCCGAGCGGTTGATCATCTCGACGCTCCCGCGCTGTTCCGGAGTGAGCTCTCCCTCCAACAGGATGCGGGTGAACCCGAGAACCCCGTTCATCGGGGTCCGGATCTCGTGGCTCATGGTGGCGAGGAACTCGCTCTTCGCCCGGCTCGCTGCGTT
>DMJJ01000236.1:0-124 GCA_003452185.1 Verrucomicrobiales bacterium
ATCGTATTTTTGATCATGCCAGCGAACAAGTGTTCGAAGTTCGATCTACGTGCAGTTTTCAGAGAACAGAGGTTCTTTATAAAGTTTTTTTGGTGGCCATAAAGCTGTGGTCCGACCCGATCCC
>DMJJ01000236.1:356-20166 GCA_003452185.1 Verrucomicrobiales bacterium
AACTTCTGTCCTTCGCCGGCCTGGTGGCTTTTGCAAGGTGGTCAGACCCGATCCCATCCCGAACTCGGCCGTCAAACACCGCATTGCCGATGGTAGTGCTTGTATAGCTTGCGCGAGAGTAGGTTGCCGCCAAATTTTTCCAAAGAGCCGAAGGCCGACGCCTTCGGCTCTTTGTGTTTTACCCCAAGAGAACCTTCCCCAGTAGCCTCCCCCCCCGCTCCCTTAGCCTACCTCCGCACTCTGCCCTGGCAGGGGTGCCGCCGGGAGGGGTTGGCCGCAATAGAACACAAGGAACGCAAAAAGGGACCTGAGGTTCCTTTTTTCTTCGGGGGATTGGAGAACGGAGGCAGAGAAGATTGGCCAGAGTCCGTTCCGCATCGGATTCTCTTCGCTTTCTAAACGCAGGATTCCCTCTGGCGCCATTCCGATGGGGGCTCCCTGGATCCGTTGCAAGCGAACCCGACGACGGGAAAGGGTGTCCGACGTCCCTGTTCAGAAGGGACTGGTAGGCCAAAAGCAGGGGGAAGTAGCTCAGCTTCCCGTCCCCTTTTGTGTTCTATGCGTTCTCTGGCGGCAAAATCCCCTTTCGCGGCACTTCTCTTGCGGCCGTGGTTAGCTGCGGACGAAATAGCTCAGGTTTTCCAGCTCGATGGCGAGGTTGACGCTGTTCACGATCACCTCGTCCGGGACCTGGATGACGGCCGGGCTGAAGTTGAGAATCCCGGCGATTCCATTGGCAACCAGCAGGTTGGCAACTTCCTGCGCTGCCGGGGCCGGCACCGCAATGATCCCCATTTTCACGGGCGTCGCCCGGAGGAATCCCGGGAGTTTGTCGATCCCTTCCACGGTTTTCGGAAGGTTGCGGCTCTTCAGTTTGGCAGGATCGTTGTCAAAGGCGGCCACGATTTCGAATCCCTCCTGCTCAAATCCCCTGTAGGAGAGAAGCGCCGCCCCGAGGTTCCCAACCCCAACCAGAATCACCGGCTGGAGGCTGCTCGTGCCGAGGAGCCCGGAAATCATTTTCGCAAGGAGCTCCACGTCATACCCCAGGCCCCGGGTTCCAAACTGCCCAAAGTACGTGAGATCCTTCCGTAGCTGGGCCGATTTCACCCCCGCCGCCTTGGAGAGCGCATCGCTGGAGACCGTCCGGATGCCGTTCGATTTCAACCGCTGGAGGCAGCGGAGGTAGATCGAGAGGCGATACACGGTCTTCCGAGGAATCTCGGGTCGATGTTCTTTCTTCACGGCGCGCTGATTAACTTCCTGCAAGCCCCTCTTGGCAAGCTTCCGCCCCCTTCTCATCGAGCAGGGCGACAATCGCCTCCGCCGCCCGACGCGTGGCCCCGCGGCCCCCCAGGGAGGCGATCACCTGCCCGAGTTTCCTCCGGATTTCCCCCCTGCGGGCGGGATCGCGGAGGAGTTGGAGGCTTTCTTCCGCAATCCCCTTCCCGGTGGCGCGATGCTGGATCAGCTCCGGAAACAGCGGCTCCTCCGCCAGGAGGTTCGGCATCGCGAGATAGGGGACATGGATGAGTCGTTTCCCAAGCTCGTACGTCAGCCACGACGTTTTGTAGAGCGCCACCGTGGGAACCTGAAACCGGGCGCATTCCAGCGTGACGCTCCCCGTGGAGGCAATCGCCAGGGTTGCCCCTTCGAGCGCCTCCGGGAGGTTCCCCACCTGAATCTCGACCCCGGGAGGGACCTCCGCCTGCGACCGGACTTGCGCGGCAAGCTCCTCGCTCGGGAGCACCATCCGGAAGCGAACCGGCATCGCCTCCGCGATCAGCCCGGCCGCCTCCAGCACCGGCGGCAGGTGCCGGGCGAGCTCGGCGCGACGGCTTCCCGGCAGGAGTACCACCCACGGCGGGGACTCCGAAGGGGGAATCGGCTCCCCCCTCCCCGCATAACGATCGATGATCGGATGCCCGACGAACGCCGTCCTCAGCCGGGGAACCCGTCTTGCGTACCACTCCCTTTCGAACGGGAACAGGCAGAGGAGCAGGTCCAGATCCCGCGGCATCGAATCGGCCCTCCCGGGGCGGGAGGCCCAGACCTGCGGGGAGACATACTTCACGATCCTTGGACGCCAGTTCCGGAAGGGGCCTGCGGCCCGCCGCACCCGCCGCCGAATCTCGCGCGCGAACCGGTGGTTGAAGTGGGAGTAATCAACCAGAATCAGCAGGTCTGGCTGTCGTTCCTCGGCCGCCTGGATGAGTTGCCAGAACGCCGTGCTGAAGAAGCGATAGTTCCTCGCCACATCCGCCGGGCCGATCACCGACCGGGCCGACAGGTTGATCAACACCTCCACGCCCGCCCGCTCGAGCCCCCGTCCCCCGGCCCCAAAGAACCGCGGGGCCAGGCTGGCATGGAGCGGCTGCCCGTCTGGCGTTGGATCGGATTGGCGCTCCATCAGTCGGGACCTGAGCTCCTGCACCAGCTCCCCCGCCAGCTGATCCCCGCTCGGCTCGCCGGCGATCACCATGACAGAGAGAGGCTTCATCGAGTCGAGTCGTGCGCAGCGCGGTCCGGTGCCAGGGCGGGGTGGGGGAGGCCTCAGGCGCCCGGCGGCCGGGGGTGCGCGTTGATCTGGCGGGTGATCTCAAACGCGAGGTCCAGGGCCCGCTTGGCGGACTCCCCGCTCACGACCGGTGACTGGCGTTCGCGCACGCAGGCCACGAAGCTCTGAAGCTCCAGCTTCAGGGGCTCGTCCTTCAGGATGGGGACCGGCTCCCGCACGATCCGCTTCCCCGCAAATTCGCTCACGATGGTTGAATCCTTCGAGGCCAGCAGCTTTTTGAACAGCGAGCTCTCGCTCTCCTCCCCCCGGGCCAGCCGGTAGATGAACCCCTCCTGCGCCCGGTAGTCGAGGGAGACGTAGCTCGGAGCCTCCCCTCCGCTGAACACACGGATCTTCCGCATCCGCTCCGGGGAGATCCGGCTCACCGTCAGGTTGGCCACACACCCATTCGCAAACCGAAGCCGGGCATTGGCGATGTCCTCCGAGCTGCTGAGCACCGGGATCCCGACCGCATCCACCCCCACCACGGGCGAGTCGACGAACGCCAGGACCACGTCCAGGTCATGGATCATGAGGTCCAGGACCACGCCGACATCCGTGCTGCGGGCCGGGTAGGGGGAAAGCCTGTGGGTTTCAATGAACCGCGGGGAGGTGGCCACCCCCCGCAGATACTGGAATACCGGGTTAAACCGCTCCACGTGGCCGACCTGAAGCACCACCTTGTGCCCCTGGGCGAGAGCCACGAGCTCCGCCGCCTGGGCCGAATCGTGGGTCATCGGCTTCTCCACCAGCACGTGCTTGCCCCGGCTGAGGAGCTCCTTCGCGATCGCATGGTGGGTCACCGTCGGCGTCACCACGCTCAGGGCATCGCATTCCGCCGACGCCTCTGCGAGCGAGGCGAAGCAACGGGTCCCTTGCTTGGCGGCGATTTTCTGGGCGTTTTCCGGATTGGAATCGAACACTCCGGCCAGCGTGATCACCCCCTCCCGGTCCAAATCGGCGTAGATCCGGGCATGCTCCTTCCCCAGCGACCCGGTCCCGATGACGCCGACCCGGGGGCGGCTCGACGTGTTGCGTGAGTGAATGGGGGCTGCTGCAGGCTCGGTCACGGGGCAAGCCTGCCAGCGGCCCGGCTGCGAGCCAATCCGAAATCCCGGACGCAGGGTCCCGCCTCCGGCAGTTTTCAGATTGATCCCGCATCCCTCAGTGCGGAGATTGGCCCTGTGCATATTGGCGCTTACCTTCTGGTGCTGGCCGCCGGGTATCTCCTGGGATCCATTCCCACGGGGTTCCTCGTCGCCCGCGCCCGGGGGATCGACATCCGTACCGTTGGCAGCGGGAACATAGGAGCAACCAACGCCTTCCGCATCCTCGGGAAAGGCCCCGGCTCCTTCGTCCTTCTGGTCGACGCCCTCAAGGGAGGGGTCGCCTGCCTGGGACTCCCCTGGGTCCTGCTCCAGCTCGCAGCCTTTGCCTCCCTCCTCCCGGCCTCGGAGCAAGAGTGGCTCCGGATCGTCGCAGGGGTCAGCGCAGTCCTCGGCCACAACTACACCTGCTGGCTCGGGTTCAAGGGAGGCAAGGGCATCGCCACCAGCGCCGGCGTCCTGGGGGGGTTGGTCCCGACGGCGCTTCTCATCGTGGTGGTCCTCTTCATCGTGGTGGTCCTCCTCACACGCTATGTCTCCCTGGGGTCGATCCTGGCGGCGGCGGCACTTCCCTTCGCCACCTGGGGAACCCAGGGGAGCCGCCTCATGATCGGGGTCACGAGCCTCATGAGCCTTCTCGCGATCTACAAGCACCGGGCCAACCTGCGACGGCTCCTCAACGGGACCGAGAGCCGGATCGGCGGCGGAAGATCCCCCGGAGGTGCGGCGTGAAAGTTGCCGTGCTGGGTGCCGGCGCGTGGGGGACCGCGCTTGCGTTGCAGCTCTCCTCCCGCGGGCACGCCATCACGCTCTGGGGCCACGATGCCGGGCACCTCCGGGATCTGGCGGCCGAGGGGACCAACCGACGCTATCTCCCCGGGATCCCGCTCCCCCCCACCTGGCGGATTGAGCCTTCGCTGCCCGCCGCTGTCGACGCCGGTCCCGATGCTGTCGTGGTGGCCGTTCCCTCCAAGGCCTTTCGCCTGGTGGCCCGTTCCCTCTCTGCCACCCGTGGCATGGTCGTCAGCGTCACCAAGGGGATCGAGCACGACACGGGCCTGACAATGTGCGGCATCCTGCAGGAGGTCGCCGGCTCGGCGCGCGTGGCGGCCCTCTCCGGCCCCTCCCTCGCATTGGAGGTGGCCCGTGGGATACCCACCGCCGTCGTGGCTGCCAGCCCCGAGTCCGAGGTCGCCCAGGGAGTCCAGTCGTTGTTCAACGGACCGAGCTTCCGGGTTTACACCAGCGAGGATCGACTCGGGGTGGAGCTCGGCGGGGCCTTGAAGAACGTGGTCGCGATCGCGGCCGGGGTCTGCGACGGGCTGGGGTTCGGCGACAACTCCAAGGCCGCGCTGGTCACGCGGGGGATCGTGGAGATGCGCCGCCTGGGCGTTGCCGCCGGGGCCAGGGCGGAGACCTTTGCTGGGCTGAGCGGTCTTGGGGACCTGACCGTCACCTGTTTCTCACGGCAGAGCCGGAACCGGGGGTTTGGGGAACGGATCGGGCGGGGCGACACGGTGTCGGGGATCGAGGCCACGACTTCCTCCGTTGCCGAGGGATACCCCACCGCCCGGTCTGCCCGACAGCTCGCCCGCCGCCACCGGGTGGCCACCCCCATCATCGACGAGGTTTACTCCCTGCTCTACGAGGGGAAGAGCGCCGCCGAGGCCCTGAGGGCCTTGATGACCCGCGAGGCGAAGGGGGAGCAGGGCTGACCCGCTCCCACGCCGTTCGATCACTTTCCAGCCGCCGGCCGTAACGAAAAGAACCGGGTGCCGCGCGTCGAGGTGGTAACCAGTTTCAACCGGCCCTGCTCGACCGCCGGTGTCCCCGGGACCCTCCGCCACGGCGCGAACGCTGCCGCGGGGTTTGCCGCCCCGGCCAGCCCGGGTGGGGCGGCTGGCAGTTCCCGGTAGAACAATTGGTAACCGGTCGCGGTGGTGGGCCATGCCAGCACGGTCGTCACCGCGGGAACCTCCTCCGTCACCACGGTCGTCCGGCCGTCACTCCCCACTCGAAGGACCGCCTGTGGCTCCGACCCGACCGCGACACTCACCAGCTCCAGCTCGGGGGCGGATGCCACCCCAACCGCAACGCCCCCCAGGAAACGGATGCTCCCGTCCGCCGCCAGGTCATCGTCCCCGCGCCCCCCGTCGTGCAGGTGGAGGAGGATCCGATCCGCCAGGATCTCGGCCCCCGTCGTGCCGTCGAAGCTGAACTCGTACCAGTGCGGTTCACGGTTGTCGGGGGTCCGCCCGTAGTTGTACACCGTCGTGATTCGTGGGGGAGGGGAGGAAGGAAGCCAGTGCGGCAGCTCCGTCACCACAACCGAACCCCCGGCTGGGAGACTCGTAACGGTGTAGTGCAAAAACCCGAGGGGGAAGACAACCCCGGACGGGAGGCGGGAGAAGTCGGGTGGACCCGAGGATCTCACCTGCTGAAGGGTCGCCCCCGCGGGCACCGCCAGCGTCACCCACGGGCCCCGGATCGTGGGAAGGGAGGCGACGTTCTCCTGCTGGGCGTCCGGGACCCCATCCCCGTTTCCATCCCCCGTGGACGCGGGGGGGGGTGGGTTGCTGCTGCCCCCCCCGGCTGTCACGGAAGCCGGGACCAGCGGCGGAGGCGGGCCGGCGTTTGTCACGAGGTTCGGAACCTGGTTCTCAAGCGACGGGCAGATGCCGCCCGGACCCGGCACGCAGTCCTGCACGAGGATCGACTCGGAGAACTCGGAGGTGCTCCCGTCGGGGGCGGTGGCCGTGGCGCTCACGTAGGCGTTACCCGGGATCCCGAACCCCAGATCCTGGCCATCCAGGGTGTGCTCCGCCGATGGGACCACGATCTCGATGGCACCCAGGAACTGCTCCCCCTCCCCATAGCCCGAGGGGTTGGCAGCGCTGCTCGCGAAGAGCTCGATCCGATACGATCCTGCCTCCAGGTCGCTCCCGAGCGGCCCTCCCGGCTGGAGCACCGGATGGTTTTGGCGATCGTTCGGCCCTGAGTCCCCATCCCCGGGATCGTTGGCCAGGGGATCCCCCGAGAGCCCGAGGGCGATCCCCAGTCCGCCATTGTCAAAAATCGAGTTGGCCGAGAGGGTGTTTCCACTTCCCGACACCACCCGTACCCCCGCGGAGTCGGCCGATCCCTGGAGCCCGTTCCGCAGGATCACATTCGTCACCACCAGCGTGTCGGCCGCGTTCTCCATGTAAATCCCGGTCTCCAGGTTCTCAAGCAGGTGGTTTTGGGCAATCACCGTCCCTGTGGCCCCCCCTCCGAGCACCACCCCGTGGTGGTTCCCGGCGAACGAGCCCAGGGTCCCGGGTGCCGCTGACCCTTGCGTCGATCCGATGAAATTCCCCTGGACCACGTTCTCCACCGCCTCGGCTCCCTGAACCAGCAGGCCGTAGGTGTGGGAGGAGATCACATTCCCCAGACCGGCGGAGTCGCCGCCGATGAGGTTCCTGCCCGCCTCGTTGAGGAAGACTCCGATCGCGCCCGACGGGGAGTCGGAAACAACGCCGATGACATTTCCGCTCACCTGGTTCCCCGTGGCTTCGGCGCCCGTGATCAGGACGCCGACCCCGTTCGCGCCGATCAGGTTGCCCGCCGTGGACCCCGCCGCGTCGGGTCGGCTGAAGCCTCCGACAGAATTTCCCGGGGAACTCGCGATCCAGACCCCCGCGACCGCGGTGCGCAGGGTGCCGTCCGCCGCGACCGCCTCCTGCATGTACTCCGTCCCGTTGACATCCAGGCCGAGAATGTTCCCGAGCACCTGATTGCCCGTGGCCGCGGGGGTCGCGATGAAGATCCCCGGGGGGGCCAGGAGCGTGAGCATCGGCGTGTCGTTCCAGATCGTCCCGGTGACCCCGGAGATCAGGTTCCCGTGATCGCCGCCGATCAGGTTGTCGCTCGAGGTGACCAGGATCCCGCATCCCCGGAGGAACTCCTCGGAATCGGCGCCAAACCCGTTGGCCAGGGGACTTGTTCCCGTGGTATCCGTTCCGATGAAGTTCCCCTGCAGAATCGAGTGGTTGGCCTCGGGGCCGAGGCCGATCCCGCACAGCGGAAACGAATTCACCACCAGACCCCGGATCTCGCTCTCGGGTGCCAGCACCTTCAGGCCCATCGCCGCGCCGCTCCAATCCAGGAGATCCTCCCCAAACTCGACCTGTCCCGGGGAGGGGGGCGGAGGCCGCTTGATCTTGGCACCCGAAAGCTCGATCGCGGGTCGGGTGGACTGCGGATTCTGGGAGCCCCCATCAATGATGACAGGATCCGTGATGTCGGGCAGTGCGTCCCGGGGCGGGATGAGGGGAATTCCGCCAAAATAGTTCGGGTCGTCCGACGGGATGTCAAAGCGGATGATGTCCTTCCCCGGGTGCGCGTTGGCGATCTGGATCGCAGCGCGCAGGCTGCACTCGGGCGTGCCGTCCGACAGGGTGCGCCCCGTGTCGCAACAGCACCCCGTTGGATCCTTCGCAGGCAGGTCCCCCGTGGAGTTCACCACCAGTTCGAGGGCAACAGCCGACTCCACCTCGATCGAGTCGAGGACCATTCCCGGGGTGCCGTCGAGCCCGAGGGTGAGGTCGATCCGCTTCAGGTCACCGGCTGCACCGTTGGTCGGAACCATCACCACCTGCAGGTCAAACGCCTCTCCGGCCGGGAGGGCCGGGAGCCTCAGCCCCGCCGCCGACTCGACCTGGGCGGAGACATCCGCCGATCCGAGGAAATAGGTGCGGGTCCACCCGGGCCGGGAGTCCGGAACGGCAGTCAGCGTGAATGTCCGTGGCTGCGAATCGACATTCACCACCTCCACGTCAAACCGGGACTCCTCGTTCAGGGCCACGGCGTTCGTCTTGATCTGCGGCGGGGCGGGAACCAGGAAGTATTCCTCCCGGCCCGCATACAGCGACTCCGGCTCGATCGCCCGCTTCACAAGCAGGTTTCCCGGGGAGACGAGCAGCGTGCGGCTGCTGTTGGTCGGCGAATTCACAACCCCGTTCGTGCTCCACCCCGTGAGGCTGCCGGAGAAGGTCACCTGCCCGGCATTGGTACCGGTGAATGTGTAATGGAATACCGAGGCGGCCCCGCCCGGGAGGGTGACGCCCCCGGCAGGGTCGGGCCCCGAGGCGAGTGCAACACCCCCGTCGCCCGCGACCGTCAGGGGCCCCGCCGGCTGGACGTTGGTCAGGACCGCGGCGGAATTATTCACCGCACGGAGGTCGACAGAAAACTCCTGCCCGATCCCGATGATCCGGGGGGCGGCTGCAACCTCCGCCGTCAGGGCGTCGTGGATTGTCGTGATCCCCACCGTGGCGGCCCAGAGCTCGTAGTGTCCTCCGCAGGCATCCATGTACAAGGGAAACTGCCACGCGACGACCGAAGCCCCGGTGGCCCGGAACGTGAAGGTGAACTTGTCCGAGGAGCCCGGGGCGATGCTCGGGATCAGGGTCGGGATGGGCCCCGAGACCAGCTCCAGCAGGTTCGTGTTGAACGCCTGGTGCGGGGTGTCGATGTTCATCACCGGAACATTCCCGATGCTCTGCAGGTTGATGGTGATCGTGAAGAGGTCCCCCACGACGATGTTCGTGGTGCTCAGGACGGCATCAATCAGGAGGCGCGCCTTCTCCAGCGGCTCGATCTCGATGCCAAAATCCCCATCCACATCCCGGACGACCGCGTTGGGATCCGGGTTGAGAAGGCAGAGGAAGTTGCCGTACGGGGGCATGCAGAAGGTCACTCCGTCGGGGGGGATCAGGAAATCGAACTGCGTGTCGGTGATCACCTGCCTCGTCCCCACGGTGCGGGTCGGGGTCACGTAACCCGGAAGCCCCGTGTCCGCTGGAAAGTAGATCTTCTTCGATGCCCCCAATTCCCCGACCGCCCCGGCATACAGCCCCAGGAACGCCCGCGGCTCCTCCGTGCTGTATTGGGTGCTCCCGTCGGGATTGGTGCCAATGGCCACCGCGTACGACCCGACGGTCCGGATCCGGACCTTGTCCCCGGCGTAGAGCGAGTCGCCTGCCATGTGGGCGCCATCGCGGGCGGTGAGGAAGAAGTTCGTCATGCCTACGGGCGAGTTCTGAAACAGGCCCGGCGCGACATAGGAGACCCGCGGCGACGGGTGGAACAGGAGCTTGTTGTAATTGATCACAACCGGCGGGGTCTGGGCCGTGAGGCTCGCGGCAGGATCGAGTACCCAGGGGAGCAGGAGCGCCAGGAGCAGCCGGACTCGCCCGGGTGTCCCCCGGGCGGCCCGGCACGGCCGGGGATGATGTGGGGTGGACAGGGGCACGCGCGGGTGGATGAACGAAGGCATGGTGCGAAGCGGGGTTGGCACTCCGGGGTCTGGATCCTGCCATCAGGCGGTTTTCCGGTACGTTCCCCACCCAGGCACGGCGGCAACGAGCTGGACCCTCTCACCCTTCTCCCCGAAGAACTTTTCTGATTGGGAGCATTCTATACCGGAACAGCCCCGCCCTGTCACTCCCAAGTTCCGACCGAGGGCGAACCCCCGAATTGACTTTCCCCCCCGGCTCGCCGAACCTCTCAGCGTGCTTCGGTCGGCTTCCAAATGCCTCGTGGTGGCGATCCTCTCCGTGGGGCTCGGATTCCACTGGGCCGCCATCCAGTCCGCCGCCTGGATGGGCATGCTTGTCGCCTACTCCTCAGAGGGGAGCTTCACCGAAGCGGTGCAAAAAACCTTCGACGGACATCACCCCTGCCGGCTCTGCAAACTGGTGGCCGACGGCAAGAAATCAGAGCAGGGAGGGAACAACCTGGTCCCGTCGAAGCTCCTGAAGCTGGACGGCGTTGTCGCGCGGGAGGAACTCCTCCACCGCCCTCTCTCCGCCGCCCTGCTTCGTTTTGTGGCTCCCGCGCTTCGGCCGAGCCAGTCGATCTCCACTCCCCGCCCCCCGCCTCCCAGGGTCGCCTGACCCCGCGTCGTTTCCCCTGACCCCGGACTGACCCAAGCCCGGGGCGGACTCTGGAGGAGAACCCTCCCGGACCGGTCCAGGTGGCGCGGCGCAACGACGGCTCTCCCTTCTCATGCCGTGACCTGAGCCCGGGAACCGTCCCTTCCTCATGCACAACCCCGCCCGGGGGCTTTCGTCCAACTGAGTCGCACCCGAAACCGTCCACAAACGATCCGTGCCTATGATTTCCAGCCATTCTCCGCTCTCGTCGCCCGCCGCACCGACGGGCTCCGGCCCCGACCTGTCAGCCGCCAGGCTGGCCGGCAAGGGAGGGGTACCGTGACACCCCCCTCAGCCCCCCCGCTCCGGGTCCTGCTGGTAGATGACGACACGCCGTTTCGGACCCGTCTGGCCACGGCCCTGCGGGCTCGCGGCTGCACCGTGCTCGAATGCTCGGGAGGAGAGGAAGCGCTCCAGACGGCCCGGTCGGCGGAGCTGGATGGCGTGATCGTGGATCTCCGGATGCCGGGGATCGGCGGGCTCGAATGCGTCACCCGGCTTCACGAGCTCCAGGCGGCTCTCCGGATCATCGTTCTCACCGGCTTTGGAAGCATCGCCACCGCAATGAGCGCGGTGAGGGCGGGGGCCTCGGAATACCTGATCAAGCCGGCAGAGACGGACGCCGTGCTGGCGGCCATCCGAGGGGAGGTCAACACGAAGGGGGGCCTCGGAAAACAGCTCCCCACCGATTGCCCCACCCTGGATCGTATCGAGTGGGAACACATCCAGCGCGTCCTCGGGGAATGCGACGGCAACATCTCCCAGACAGCCCGCCTCCTCGGGATCGACCGCCGCTCCCTGCAACGGAAGCTTGGCAAGTATCCCCCCAAGCGATGAACGGCGGACTTCAACTCCACTGCAACCCGGCCGCCTCGGTTCGTCCAGCTCCGGGGAGCCGGGCACCGGGTGCGGCAATTTGCCGCAGCCGCAACCCGTGCGGAAAGGTCTCCGGTGTGGTTGGGTGGGAGAGAATGCCATGAGAACCATACCCCGGAACCCTCTCCACCTCCTCAGGGACGCCTCCCTCGGGGCTCTGCTCTCGGCCTCCATCCTCCTCCCGGCCGGGGCGGCCTCGACTCCCCCGTCACGAGTCGAACCCAACGGCACCCTCCGGCTGCGCGTCACCGGGATGCACTGCGACGGGTGTGCCCGGGGGATCGCCTCCGAGCTCCGACGAACCCCGGGCGTTGCCTCGGCGGAGGTGACCCTCACGAACGCTCTGGCGGTCATCCAGTATGACACCAACAAGATCTCCGGAGACCGCCTCTCCCGCGTGATCCGGGATGCGGGCTACCAGGCGAAGCCCGAGCCAGCGAAACCATGAGCAACCGAGCCGACCCGCGCACGCCAAGCCACCTGGACCCCTCGGTGGCGTCCAGGGAGGCGCAGACCTCCCGCGGTGAGCTGCTGTTCATCCTGATCTCAGTCGGCCTTTCCCTGCTCGCCATCCTCGGGGTGGTGATCTGGAAAATCTCCACTCTCCCACTCGAGGTCGCCCCACCCCAGGAAGCCGCGATGGAGGGCCCGCGGCCGCTGTTCGGGTTCACCCTCACGAACAGCGCGGGGGTGCGGGTGACCCGGGAGAACCTTCGCGGGAGGTGGACCGTTGCAAACCTGGTCTGCGGGAGTTGCTCGACGACCTGCCTCCGCACGAGCGCCGAGATGGCCGAGGTGCAGAAGCGGATCGACGGCAGGAGCGACGTCCAACTGCTCTCCCTCACCCTCGACCCGCGGAGCGATTCCCCGGTCGCGCTGGCCCGCTTTGCGGACCGGGTGGGAGCCGACACCAGCCGATGGACCCTCCTGACCGGCGACCCCGACACGGTCCACGGGATCATCCAGTCCTGCTTCGTCGTCGAGCAGCGAAGCCCGGTTTCAAACCGTCCCTCCTCGTGGAGCGTGCAGGCCGACCGGCTGTTCCTCATCGACCCCGATGGCAATGTGGTTCGGAGTTTCCCTGGTCTGGATCCCTCCGCCCACACCCGGATCCTGGAGGCCATTCCCCCCGTTCCAGCCCCCAACACCGCGGCCCGATGAAGACCCTTGCTGCCCTCTCCCTCGCCCTTCTCGCCACCCTCCTTGCGGGATGTCATCCGCGCTCCACGGCAACAGCCCCCGGCGGCCCCCTGGCCCAACCCCCTTCGGGAGCCCACCAGTTTGCCGTGCGCGGGATCATCCGTGAGATCCCGGCTGGAGGGCGGACCCTGGTGGTGCTGCACGATGAGATCACGGGCTACATGCCCCGCATGGTCATGGGGCTCACGGTCAGGAACCCGGACGAGCTCCAGGGACTTGCTGTGGGGGACGAGATCGAGTTTCAGCTCAACACCACGGACGCCGAGCACTGGATCGAGAGGATTCACCGCACGGGCTCCCATCCCGTGGGGGACCTCGCCGCGACGCCTCACGGATCAGTCCCCGCTGCGACCTATCTCAAGGTGGGGGAGGAGATGCCGGACGCCGAGATGGTCTCCGAGTCGGGGGCACGGATCCGCCTCTCGGATTTCCGCGGAAAGGCGGTCGCGCTGACGTTCGTCTTCACGCGCTGCCCGTTACCCGACTTCTGCCCCAGGATGAACCGGAACTTCACACGGGCGCGCGAGCTCCTGAGGCAGCAGGCGGATCTCACCTCGCGATGGCAGCTGCTCTCGGTGTCATTCGATCCCGGGTTCGACCGCCCCGAGGTTCTCCAGCGTTATGCCCGGGGTTACCGCGGGACGAACAGCGAGGGGTGGCTCTTTGCGGCTGCCTCCGAGGAGATGCTTTCGCTCGTCGCCCCCAGGCTCGACTTCATGATGAGCCGCGAGGAGGGAACCTTCTCCCACAACCTCCGAACCGTGGTGATCGACACCGCCGGGAGGATTGCCCGGCAATTCGACGGCAACACATGGACTGCGGAGGAACTCGCGGCGGCAATGAGGGAGGCAACCGGCGAGGCCCCTGCCCCCCGCCCCGGGATGGAGGCGGGTGCCCTCCTGCCCAGGGCGCGCCTGGTCGGCTCCCCCAAATGAAATCAACCGGATGAGAGCCGTTTCATCACCTTCAGGGGTCAAGTCCCAAAGCCCCGAATCCGAGGAGGGCCGCGTGGCGCTGGCCTGGCTCCGGAAGCTCCGATGGGCGGCCATCCTCGGCCTCGCGGCCCTCGTGGCGCTCCTTCGCTGGGGTCTGCAGATCGAGCTCTCCGCGGCCTCCCTGGCGACGCTGATCGGCATCCTGGCGATCACGAACCTGGCGGTCCCCCTCGCGGTGCAGGGTCGCGATGAACGGGCCCGCCGTCTCTGCTTCGTCCTGGTCTCGATCGATGTCCTCGTTCTTACCGGCCTCCTCGCCCTGACTGGAGGGTCCGGCAACCCCTTCGCCCTGCTCTACCTGGTCCACGTGGCAATGGCGGCGACCTGCCTTCGGACCTGGGAGATCGGGGCCACGGGGCTGCTCTGCTGCGCCGGCTACGGCGGGCTGCACTATTTTCGAGACGCGCTTCCGATGATGCATCACTCGGCCGTCTGCGGGCCGGCGCTCAACTACTCGCTCCATCTCCAGGGAATGCTCATGGCATTCGTGGTCACCACCGCAGGGATTTCCTTCTTCGTCCAGCGACTGAACCAGGAGCTGAGGCGCCGGGGGGAGGAGCTTGCCTTCGCCCGCGAGAGGGCGGAGCGGGGGGAACGGTTCGCCTCGATGGCGACCCTCGCTGCCGGGGTGGCGCACGAGATCGGATCCCCCTTGGGCACCATCGTGGTGGCCGCCGGGGAACTCCGCCGCGCCGCCGGGGCGCTTCCCGAGGCGGGGACGCTCCTCGAGGACGCCGACCTGATCGTTGCGGAGGCCGCGCGATGCCGTGCGGTGCTCGACAGGATGGCGCAGGAGGCCGACGAAGCCCCCGATTCCTCCTCCGCCGTGCCCGTGAGCGATGCTGTCTTGGAACTCGGGAACCACCTTTCCATCCGCGAGTCCGCGCGCCTCGTGGTCGATGCACCCGCCTCACTCCCCGCGGTGCACGCCCCGATGAAGGATCTCGCCCAGGCGCTCGCGGTGCTGGTTAACAACGCCTGCACCGCAAGCCCCGAGGGAATGGAGGTCCGGCTACGGGCGCGGGCTGCGGGGTCGGTTGTTTGTTTTGAGATCGAGGATCAGGGGACGGGAATGTCGCCAGAGGAGTTGAAGCACGCCGGCGAGCCGTTCTACACGACGAAGGAACCCGGCAAGGGAACCGGCCTCGGACTCTTCCTGGTGCGCCTCCTCGCCGACCGGGTTCATGGACGGTTTGAGCTGACCTCGTGGCCGGGCCGGGGAACGACGGCACGCCTCGAGATCCCGATCGCCCGGGGATAGAGAGCATCAATTTCCCCCGCGGCCGCCCGCCGGAGCGTAGGCACGATCGGTTTTCACCACCGGTCCGAAGTCGTATCCCACAATCAGGAACGCGATCTGGTGGTCTGACCGGCGATTGACGCCGAACATGCACGACAGATCGACGTGCAGCCGGGGGAAGGGGCGGAACTGGATACTGGGGCCCACATTGAACTGGTGAGCCGGACTTCCGCGCTCGCCCTTGACAGTGTCACGGTCGTAGAGCGACTCAACCCCAATGCTCAGCTTGCGGTCGATGACCGTATAGCTCAGGCCGGCAGGGATCTGAAACTCCTGCTCACGATCATGGCCCGTCTCGGCCTCCCAGACAAAGTTGATGCCATAATGCCAGCGCTTGCCGAACTGATCCCCGAGCAGCAGCTTGAATTCGTATACATCCGGTCCCCAGTGGTGGTCGGCAAACTTGTACTCCCCATAAAACGTGGGATTGCCCCAGATCCTTCCCCAGTCCGCCGGCGCCCAGCGGACCTCCGTGTTGAAGCTCTGATAATGAAACTTGCCCCGCTGGTCTCCTTCGATGTCGTTGTACAGGTCGAGCTGCACGCGCCCCGGAAGTCCAATCTCCACCTCCTCGAGCAATCGATGGGAGAGGGATCCGTCCCGGTGATGCTTCAGGCGCCACCAGCTCTCGGCGCCTCCTTCCCACGGCTCCTTCTGCAAGTAGACACGCGTGCCAGTGAACCGCCTGGCGCTGGTCCATTCGGGCCGTTGGGTCCCTCCGACGGGCATCTCCTCGGTGAGCGCCGGGCCGTACGTGATCACCTCGGGAAGAGTGGAAACGACGGGTGCATCGGCAGCCAAGATTGGGCACACCAACAGGAGACAGAACGCGAATGGGACCAGTAGGCCTTTCATGGGCGGTTCGATTCTGCGAGAGGGTGCGGGAAGGAATCTCACCAATGCAACCACGAAGGGGCCAGACACGCGTATCGCAAAAGTGCCTCGACCTGACCGCCGGGCATGATCGCAGTCACCGCCGGGGCGACACGGAGAGGCAGAACGACATGGGATGAAAGCGGAGTATCCTCTCCAGGCCGGCCGGTCGGTGCCGGCTCTCAGCGAGGGGGGGGCTGTTGCTCGGGGTCGCACGGACGATGGTCGTGAAGCCGGGGTGCGTCAGCCACCGCCAGGCCCGCTTACGCCCCTGGAGAGCCCTTTGCACGGATCCCCACTGGTGCCAGTCACTCCAATGTTGCTCCAGGCGTTACGGGACCCTCCACCGAAGCGGCGTAGCGGCTCGCGGAGCGGAAGAAAGCTGCGACCTCCCCCACCTGCGGTTTTTCGAATAGATCCGAGCAGCAGCCCGACTCCGCGACCTCGCCCACCCCATCACGCACACAGAGGCATGACACCCAGTCGGCGACCCGGCGGGCCTGATCCAGGTTGTGGGTGACGACAACAATGGTGCGATGGGTCTTGAGCCGGAGGATCAGCTCCTCAATGGCCTCGGTGGAGCGGGGATCGAGCGCGCTGGTGGGCTCATCCATCAGGATCACCTCGGGATCCACCGCCATCGCCCGGGCCAGGCAGAGCCGTTGCTGTTGTCCCACGGAGAGCCGCAGAGCCGGTTCGTGCAGCCGATCCTTCACCTCGTTCCAAAGACTCGCCTCGGTCAGCGCCCTCTCGGCCACCTCAGGCCAGTCGCGGCGATGCACCCGGCCGTGATGTCGTGTGCCGAACACGACGTTCTGAAAAACGCTTTTCGGAAACACCACCGGTTGCTGGAACAGCATGCCGATGCGGCACCGGAGTTCGTCCACATCCACCCCGGGTCCTGTCACCAGCCGTCCGTGGAGCCGCACCTCGCCCGACACCCGCAGCCCGGGCGTCAGCTCCACCAGCCGGTTGATGCACCGGAGCAGGGTGCTCTTGCCGGCGCCCGACGGGCCCACCAGCGCGAACGCGGAATGCCCCGGGATGCCCAGCTTGATGTTCCGAAGGATTTGACGCGGGCCGGCGTGAACCTGGAGCCCGGAAATCTCGATGATCTGCTGGGGCTTGCCGGGCACGCTATCCATTCCTGGCCTCCTCGTGGATGCGCAGCCGGAGCGGGAGGGCAATGAGGCTCAGGCCGCAGACCAGCGCAAGCAGCACCACCGCGGTGCCCCAGACCTTCGCCCCCACCGAGGGGTCGAAGGAATCCTGCGCCAGAATGAAGATGTGATACGGGAGCGAAAGGACCGGGCTCTCCTTGATGCCGTCGGGGAGATGGGCTCCCGCGAAAATCGTGGCCGTGAACATGATCGGGGCTGTCTCCCCGGCGGCGCGCGCCAGCCCGAGGAGGGATCCGGTGACCAGCCCCCCCAGGCTCTGCGGCAGGATCACCGACCAGATGGTCTGCGCGGCGGTCAGGCCCAGCCCTGCGGCGGCCTCGGTGTAGGCACGGGGCAGGCTGGCGATGCGCTCAACCAGGGCAATTGTGACCGTCGGAAGGATCATCATTCCCAGGAGAATCCCACCCGAGAGCCACGACTTGCCCCAGCCGAGGTATTTGACAAAGAGGATGAAGCCGAAGATGCCAAAGAGCAGGCTTGGCACCCCGTTCAGCAGGTAGAGCAGCAGGAGGATCCTTCGCCGGAGGATTGCGCTTTGAAGGTAGATGCTGTGAGTGAGAGCGATCCCGATCGCCAGCGGCGAGGAGACCAGCAGCGCCGTGACCATGAGGATGAGCGTCCCCACCAGGTTGAAGAAGATGCCGCCATCCGCGCCCACGAGCCGGATCTGCTCGGTGAGGAACCTCCAGCTGACCGCAGGCAGTCCTCGAAAGAGGATGGCTGCCAGGATCAGGGCCAGGACGCCGAAGGAGGCCGCCGCGCACAGGGCGGCCAAAGTCTGGAATGCAATGTTCCGGGCCTTACGCATGGCGATCGGATTTCAAGAGCCGAAAGGCGAGCAGAGTGACGACGGTCACCATGGCCAGCAGGAGAAGCCCCAGGTTGACCATCGCGGCCCAGTGGAGGGAATCCCCGTACGCGATGTTGGTCTCAGACCCCCCCAGCTTGCTCGACAAGGTTTGTCCGGCGGAGATGAGCGGGCGGAGAGAGGCGAGGCTCTCAGGCCACTGGTTGTCCTGCCGGCCGACGACGAGAAAGACCGCGATCATCTCGCCCAGCGAGCGGCCGAGCGCAAGGAGCACTGCGGCCACAATCCCGGGGGCAGCCTGCGGCAGCACCACCGACCAGACGACCTCCGAGCGATTCAGCCCGAGTCCACGGGCAGCCTGTCGCTGCAGGGCCGGGACCCCCCGCAGGGCGTCATCCGCCAACGACAGAATGGTGGGCAGGATCATCACCCCCACCAGAAGCCCGGCGGTCAGCAGCGTGTCACCGCTCAGGGGGTCAAAGGGGGTGAGGGCCTGGTAGACCCAGTCCCTGAGGAAGAGGATGCCGAGAAGCCCGTACACGACCGAGGGGATGCCTGCGAGCAACTCGACGGTGACTTTCACAAACAGCCGTGGTTTTGGCGGAAGAAACTCCGCGGTGCAGAGGGCCGCCCCAATCCCGATCGGAACTGCGCAAACCAGCGCCACGAGGCTTACCGCGACCGTGCCATAGATCATCGAGAGCGTCCCGAAGATCTGTTGACGGTAGAACCACTGCTTTCCCGTGATGTAGCCGAAGCCTGCCTGACGCCAGGCCGGGAGGCCCTGCCAGACGAAAACCGCGACCAGGCTGGCGAGGAACGCGCCGGCCAAGAGGGTGAATGCCCAACTGGCCACGCGCGTCGGTGAAAAGCGTCCCCCACGGCCGACGATCCCGCGTTGCCAGGAAGTGCGTATGGAAGCGGCAGATGCCATTCGTAACTCAGGGAGCCTTGAGCCCGGCGGGCTCACCCCCGGTCGCGGCGGGAAGGCTCTTGTTGTTGAGCCAGACATACTCCTTCCACGCACCCTCGTACAGCCGGACATGCGGATAGCCGGCAACATGCTTCAAGTAGAAGCGCAGGAGGCTGCCTTCGCGCGAGGTGCCGCAGTAGGCGATGATGTTCTTGTCCGGGGTGATGCCGGCGGCTTCGAGCTCAGCCTTGACCTGCGCCACCGGCTTGAACTTGTGGGTGTTCTCCTTCTCCATGAGCCGGGCCCAATGGAAGCTGATGGCGCCGGGGATGTGGCCCTTGCGCAACCAGATTTCATCCTCGCCCCTGAACTCGTTGATCGGGCGCGCATCGATCAGCACGTTGCCCGGCCTCCCCACGTGGTTCTGAACATCGGCGAGGGTTGCCGCAGTGCTGGTGTCCCCCTTCTTGGGCAAATGTCCGGGAGGATTCTGGAAATAGTCCTGAGTGGCGGCGAAACCCTGTTTCTTCCACTCGGGAAGTCCACCATCCACGATCTTCACATCCTTGAAACCGAATTTCTCCAGCACATGCACCACCATGGTGCTGCTGAGAATCTCGTCGTTCGGGAGCTCTGCGCCGGTGGCGTAGACGAGGATCAGCCGGTCTTTGTCCACGCCCGCACGCTGGAGAAGCGCGGTGGTGAGATCGTTGGGGAGATACTGCACCGGCACGGCCTTGTCGGTGCCACGAAGGGTGTCGAACTCGAGATGATGGGCCGTGGGGAGGTGTCCGCGGAAGTAATCCTTGTACCCACCGCGCGTGTCGAGAACGATCGGCCGTGCCTTTGGATCGGGGTTCTCAATGAGGGCCTTGGCCTCACGGGGGGAGATGATTCCGATGTCGGCCTGCGATTGCAGTGAGGCTCCGAGGAGAATTGTGCCCAGCACCAGCGGGCGGGCGGCGGTTCGGACCAGGGTCTTCATCAGGCTGGGATGGGGTGAGGTGTGCGAGGGGGGGAGGGGTGG
>DMJJ01000212.1 GCA_003452185.1 Verrucomicrobiales bacterium
CCTCACCCCCGCCGCCACTTCCCACGGCCTCGGAGTGGGTTACGGTGCTCTCGGTGCCGCAGGCCCTTGAGAAGCTTGGGTTCGGGGGGCTTACCGTTGTGGAAGAGCAGGCGGGGGTGAAGATCTGGGGACGCACCCTCACGGTGGCGGATCTCCTTGCGGACGGAAAGGTCGTCCTCACCAAGTGGGCCCGCCGCCTGACCCACTGGCACGGCCGGCAGGTAAACCCCGAGGCGTGGGATCGGGACGTTGTCCCGCTTCTCACGCGCAAGCTTGCGGAGAAGCGGCTTCCCGTTCTTCGGGTGGAACGGCATGAGGCCCGGATCAGCCTCTTCATCAGCCTGGCGGAACAGCCCCTCAAGGCGATGGTTGATCGGCTGGGGGTTCCCCTCTGGCGGCCGGTTGAGCGGGATGTGGCGCCCGAGGATTGCGGCGCCTGCCCGCTGGCACCCACGTGCCGCCGGATGCCCACGGCCCCCGGGGTGGCGATGCTCTGGCGCCGGCTCGGGCTCGTCGACTCCGCGGGCCGGCCGACCCGCCGGGGGGAGATGGTCAGCTTCTTCGCCCATGGGGATGGCCTCGCCGTGGCGGCGGCGCTTGAGGACGAAACCTACCCCCTCGATGAGCTGATCTACGACCTGGCCGACCTCGATGCCGGGTTTCGCTTCTGCGGGGAGGAGAACCGGTGGGCCGGGCGACTGGCGGTCGCGTGCCACCAGGCCTTCGGCTTCCACTCGTTCCCGGGATACCTCGAGAACGGGCTCCCTCCCAAGTACGGCTCGGGGGCCGAAGCCATCGTCGCCGCGGTGCACAAGGATCCCTCCAGCAAATCCAAATGGGTGCGTCCCTTCCTGGGGATCGGGGACATCGACCGGGTGATCATCGAGTGGCGCAGCCTCCTCCGACAGATCATCCACTCGCCTCCCCTGGAGTGGCCGCGGTGGACGTCCCTCCAGAAGATGGCCAAGGCGATCCTCCTGGAAACCGAGTCACCCACCCTGACGGACCTTCCCCCGCTCGACTACCAGCAGACGAAACGGGTCGACCACAAGCTCACGCTGCGGCGTTTCTAACCCGGTCGCGGGCCGCATCAGGCGCCCACCTGGCGCTTGATGGCGTCCGAGATCGTCTTGGACCATTGATCGAGGATCGCCGCATCGCGCCCCTCGATCAGCAGCCGCGCCTTCGGTTCGGTGCCGGAATAGCGGAGCAGGACACGCCCACCGTCGGGGGAAACCACCGCTTCGGCCTTGTGCACCAGGTCGAGCACCCCATCGAGCTGCTCAAAGGGGAGCTTCTCCCGAACCCGAATGTTCGTCACCCGCTGGGGGTAGCGGGTCCAGCACTGGGTGAGGGCCGAGAGCGGCTCCTTGCGGCTCTTCATGATCCGGAGGATCTGCAGCGCCGCCACCAACCCGTCCCCCGTCGTGCTGTAATCACCATAGATGAGGTGGCCGCTCTGCTCGCCCCCGAAGTTGTATCCCGAACGGAGCATCTCATCGATCACGTGCTTGTCCCCCACGGGGGTTCGCACGACATGCCCGCCCGCCTGCTGCAGGGCGGCATCAAGGCCGGCGTTGCTCATGACGGTGGCAACGACGGTCTTGCGCTCCAGACGGCCCTGGGCCAGGAGGTCGAGCCCGGTGATCGCCATAATGTCGTCCCCGTCAATGACCGAGCCCCTCTCGTCACAGAGCAACACCCGGTCGGCGTCGCCATCATGGGCGATGCCAATGTCGGCGCGGTGTTCCCGCACCTTCTGGCACATCAGCTCGGGGTGCATGGAGCCGCACTCCCGGTTGATGTTGATCCCGTCAGGCTGGTTGCCAAAGACGAAGACCTCGGCTCCCAGCTCGCGCAGGACGCAGGGGGAGGACTTGTAGGCCGCGCCATGCCCGCAATCGAGGACGATGCGGAGGCCGTCGAGCGTCAGCCCGCGGGGGATGGAGGCCTTGGCGAACTCGATGTACCGGCCCAGGGCGTCGTCGATACGAACCGCCTTGCCGATGGAGCCGGCGGTGGGACGGATGGCCTCGATGTCGCCGCTGAAGACCAGCGATTCGATCTCGGCCTCGATCTTATCGGCCAGCTTGAACCCGTCGGGGCCGAAGAACTTGATCCCGTTGTCGTCATACGGATTGTGCGAGGCCGTGATGACGATCCCCGCGTCGGCCCGGAGGCTTCGCGTGACGTAGGCGACACCGGGGGTGGGGAGCGGGCCGATGAACAGGACATCCACCCCCATGGAGAGAACGCCGGAGGAGAGGGCGTTCTCGAGCATGTAGCCCGAGAGGCGGGTGTCCTTGCCGATGACGATCTTGTGCCGCCCGGTCCCGCGGGGCTGGGACTCCAGCTTGCGGAAGACATGGCCCGCGGCGCGCCCGAGCTTCAGGGCGGTCTCGGCGGTGACAGGCTCGACGTTCGCGGTGCCGCGGACGCCGTCGGTGCCGAAGATCTTCTGGTTCTTTTTCATGGCGGAAAAGGGGGGGCTTGAGGCTTGCGGAGGGGGGGGCGGAATGGACGGCGGAGGCTCAGTAGGCGCTCGGCTTCAGGCGGACCAGGCTCGGCTGCACCCGCAGCCAGGTGACGTTGGGTCCGGTGGAGACCTGCACAGGGCAGAGATCCCCCGAGTGGGGGACCGTCCCGGTCTCCACGAAAACCAGAATGTCCTTCGCTTCCATTTTCCAGATCTTTTGCGAGTCGCCGCTCACCGTCACCGAGACGGTTGAAGGCTCGGCCCGGAAGGCCGGGCAATTGGTCCCATCGCACCGGACCGCCACGGGCACAAACTCAAACTGGCGCTGCACAATGTCGCGCTTCTCCAATTGATCGGCACCGCTCGGAGTTTGTTGAACCATCCGGGTCTCCTTCTCCAGGTTGGCCTGCACGGTCAGCCAGATCAGGGTGGCCAGGACGAGCGAGGCCATCTTGAGCCAGAGGTTCCGGAGGATGAAGTCCTTCATGCGCTCTGGGGGTTCTTCATTTGCCGGCGGGCCCCGCCGGGGGGAAGGCCCCGCCAACAGTGGGCCGCGGCTTCAGCCAGAGGCCAAGCCGGTTGTACCATCGCGAGGGGGCCGGGGAGTTGCTCTTGATGAGCATGGTGCTCAGGTAGGCGCGGAGGGCCTCCAGGGTGAGCCCCCGCACCAACTGCCCCTGGTGGGCGTGGGAGATCATCCCGGTCTCCTCCGAAACCACCACGATCACGGCATCCGCCTCCTCGCTCAGCCCGATGGCGGCGCGATGCCGGGTGCCAAGTGATTTGCTCAGATCCTGCCTCTGGGTGAGCGGAAAGATGCAGGCGGCATGCGTGATCCGGTTCCCCTTCATGATCACCCCGCCGTCATGGATGGCGTTGTTGGGAAAGAAAATCGTCTCGAACATCTCCGGGGTCGCCACGGTGTCGATCGGGACGCTCGACTCCACCAGGTCCAGGAGCTGCACCGACTGCTCGATGGCGATGAGGGCACCGATCTTCACCTCGGCCAACCGCTCCACGGTCTGGATGATCACCTCGATGTTCTCACGCTGATCCTGCACCGGGTTGAAAAGCTGGAGGTTCCCCACCTGGGCGAGCATCCGGCGGATCTCGGGCTGGAACAGGACCACCACCGCAAAGGAGAGGATCGTGGTGAAGGTCCCCAGGATCCACTGCAGGACCTGGAGCTTGAGGAACGTGGTGAGGCTCAGCAGGCTGAGGGCAACCACCAGGAACCCCGTAAAGACCGCGGCGCCGCGGGTGCCCCGGACGAAGTTCAGTACATAGTAAATTCCCACGGCGAGAATCCCGATCTCGACCGCAGGCTTTGCCATGTCCTTTAGCAGCTGCCAGCTCATTCCATTTCCGACCCGAGGATGGCTTCCACCATCGCCAACGCCTGCCGCGTTTCCGCGACGTCATGGGCCCGGATCACCGAGGCCCCCTGCGCCCGGGCCCAGACAGCCCCTGCGAGGGAGCCGGACAGGCGCTGGGAGGGATCCGAGGCCCCGGTCACCCGGCCCACCAGGGACTTGCGCGACAGCCCCACCAGGAGGGGCCGGCCATGATGGCGAAACGCGCCAAGTCTCCGCAGGAGCTCCAGGTTGTGCCCCGTCTCCTTGCCGAACCCGATGCCCGGATCCAAGATGACCTGCCCGAGTGCCACTCCGCAAGCGCCCAGTCGATCGAGGCGCTCAAGAAAAAAACGGTCGATCTCCCCCACCACATCCCGGTAGGCCGGGGCGGCCTGCATCGTGGCGGGCTCTCCCTGCATGTGCATCACCACGTAGCCCGCCCGGTGGCGGGCCACCGCGCGCCAGAGGGAGTCATCCCCCCGGTGGGCCGCCACATCGTTGACGAGGCTCGCACCGGCCTCCAGCGCCGCCTCCGCAACCCCCGGCTTCATCGTGTCGACCGAGATCGGCACCCTCACCCTCCCGGCCAGGGAGCGGATCACCGGGATCACCCTCCGGAGCTCCTCCGCCTCGGGCACCGGCGCAGCCCCCGGACGGGTCGACTCCCCTCCAACATCCAGAATATCGGCACCCTGCTCCACCAACCGGAGGGAATGTTCCACCGCCGCCTCGGTCGAGGCGTGCCGGCCCCCGTCAAAGAAGGAATCCGGGGTTACGTTCACCACCCCCATCAGGAGGGCAGGACGCGGGAACCGGAATTCATGGTCTCGTGCCGTGAGCAGCATGGAAGCGCGGCGGACGCCCCCCGCGCACCCACAACCTAGACCAGGAACGGGACGTTGAACAGGGAAGCCGACGGTTTCTGATCGATCCGCCGGCGGAGTCTCGGCTACAACCTCCCACCAACATGGCGGCAGTGGACCTCAACGAGCCGTTCCTGGCGAAGATCGCAGGCTGGGAGGCGGTGAAGCTCGCCCGCGCCCTCCTGAACGGCGGGCGCGTGCTGAGCTCGAACTGGACCCCCCCGATCCTCAAGGGAGTGGTGCAGGAGGGGACGATCTCCTATCGGGCCGGACTCGTGATCAAGGACACGATCAACATCGAGAACATGTGCAGCTGCCGGCAATCGAGGGAATGGGGGTCGATCTGCGCCCACTCGGTGGCGGTCGGCCTGCACCACCTCAACCGCGGCGAGGCGGCCGCCGCCGTCGCCAGCGCCACC
>DMJJ01000103.1 GCA_003452185.1 Verrucomicrobiales bacterium
GGGCAAGCTCGTCCGCGGAGGACGACCCCTGGCCGACCAGGAGCAGGCAGAAGGCGACACCAAGGGCCGCGGGAAGGGTTCGGCCTCGGGCGGGGGCGGGAAGCAGGGCCGGGTTCGGGTTATTCTTTTTCATTTTTCATCTCCTGTTCGCGCTTCTGCATGAGTCGTTTCAAAATGTCGCTCTCCGCCCCTCCCTCCGACTTGCTGTCGTCGTCGGAGGACGCGGAGGAGGTTTCCGAACTGCCGGGTTTTGCCGCCCCGGTCTCGGCCACGGTCCACTCTCCCTCATCCTCCCGGCGAAGCTTGCCGCCGACGGAGAGCTCAAGGCCCTTCCCCTCGCGGGTGAGGCGCACGGTGTTGCGGGCGATTCCGACGACCTGGTACCCGGCGATCACGTCGTTGGTCCGGAGTGCCTTCCGGTAGGTGGCGCTCGAGCCGTCGAAGAAGGCCAGGTCCCCCTTGTCGTAGGTCATCGTGCCGACGAGGGAAAGGGTCTCGACCACCTTCGGCTTGGGGGCGGGAGCCCCGTCCCCACCCCCCGATCGACGGGTCCGGCCTGGGTTGAAGATGTTCCGGTCGGAGATCACCTTGAAGGAGGCAAACGCAAGGGGACTGGCCTCCTTCGAACCCTTGGACGGCGTCTCTCCGGGAGACCGTCCGGAGGCCTCGGGACGCACGTCCACTTTCTGCGGGGCGGCGGGGTTGGTCACGCCGGCCTCGGCGGCGGGGGTCGGGAGGTTCGTGCTCACCACGGACGCGGGAACCGGCGCGGGTGCGGGTGCGGCCGCGGGCTCGGGCGCCTGAGGGGAGGCGGCCCCCGCACTGCCGGCGAGTGCCAGAAGGAGGGCGAGGGCGCGGGCGCGGGACGGCCGCCGCCGGTCTCCGGAGCCAGTCGCGAGGGGCATGAGGGGGTGAAGCGTCATCGTCATCGTCATCCTCATTGATCGGCGGGGTTGAGGAGGAGGCCGCTCACCTGCAGCCCGAGGGTGAGTTGCTGACCGTCGGTGTCCTTGGCGGCGAGTTCGAGGGCGTCGACCTTCAGGGCGATGGGGTCCTTCTCGATCTCGTAGAGGAAACGGCTCACGGTGGAGAGACTCCCCGAGGCGTCGACCCGGCACTCGAGGGTCATGAAGTCGTCGGCGTTGTGTTTCCACTGCGGCTTGATCGACGTGATGCTGATGCGGCTCTCCTGCGACCACCGGTCGAAGGCCTTGAGGACCCGGCTTTCAGCGACGGACATTTCCGAGGGGAGAGTGTTGGTCCGCATGCCTTCCCAGCGGTCGCGGATGATCGACGCCCGGGCGAGGGTGAGCGTCCCATTGTTGACGGTCTTGCGCAACTCCGCGATTCGGGCGGTCCGTTCCTTCCACGAGGCCACGAGCGGGGAGAGGACGAGCTGGTCGCCGAACCAGACGGAGGCGACGGCGATGGCGGCGAACATCAGGATCCGTTGTCGGTTTTCAGGATTCATGGCTGGGTGCGCTCCCCGAAGTGGAAGTTGAAGGAGAACTGGAGGGGGGACTTCCCCCGCACCGTGTCGACCTGGACGTCGGTGATCTCGCTGGCGGCGCGAAGCTGGTCGAGCACCTTGTAGAGGGCCTGGCTGTCGCGCGCCGTCCCGGTGCACGTGACCGTGGAGGCGTCCCGGATCTCCACGCTCTTGGCGGTCACGGAGCCCTCCTCGGGAAAGGACTCGGTCAGGCGCTTCAGGAGGGTGAGGCTTCGGAACGACTCGTCGAACCAGGGCCGGAACTGCTTGATCTCCTGCTGGAGGATCTCGAGCTCACGAACCCTCGGGGCCATGGAGGCCCATTCCCCGCGGAGTCGTGAGAGCTGGACCTGCTGGACGAGGAACGCCCCGCCGGTCAGGAGAAGCAGAAACGCCAGGGCGCCGCCGGCGTACACCAGCTTGCGGGCCGAGTAGCGGCCGGTGATCCGCTGCCACGGGCTGACGCGCGGCGGGAGGAAATCCATGAGCCCGGGGGCACCCGAGAGGTAGCGGGTTGCCAGGGCGAGGGGTCCGGTGAGCCGTGCCCCGGGGGGAAGCCCCAGGGGAAGCTGGCCCGGGACGACACGCGCGATCCGCTCCACCTGCAGGCCGAGGGAATCAACCCGCGGACGGAGCTCGTCGGCCAGGCGGTCGGCGAGGCCCCCCGTCCCGTAGATGCGCAGGAGGGTCACCCCGGTGCGGAGCTCCGGGGAGAGCTGCCCGAGGGTGATCCGGAGTTCCCGAAGAACGACGGCGGCGTTGATGCGCCGCTCGGCCCCCTCGTCCTCGATCGCCGCGTCCAGGGTGCGGAGGGCCACGAGCCCCCCGGCCGCGGTCACCAGGAGGCCGATCCGGTTCTCGATCACCTCGATGGCGGCCACTCCCGGGCCGGAGGCCGACGCCCCCTCCGCGGCCTGAAGCGCGGGGAGGGAGAGGGAGAAGCAGACCGGGGTGAGGCGGGCGGCCCGGAGGACGCTCTCCATCCGCTGGAGGTGCTCGAGGGGAAAGCCCACCTGCACGACATGCTGGTCGGTGGTGCCGGGGAGCGGCAGGCGGTGGCTCGAGAGGATCAGGGTGGAGGGGTCGGTCGAGAACCCGCGTTCGGCCTCCAACTGGAGGAAGCCGGGAACATCCTCCTCGGGGAGGGCGGGCATCCGGAACGAGTGGCAAAGGGCCCACCCAAGGGGGAGCGACACGGCGCAGCGCCGCTCGCGAATCTCAGCGGCGTCAAGCCGCTCGCGGATCTCGCGCCCCGCGAGCTCGGGGTCGTGGCTCAGGGGCTTGAGGGAGAGGTCGACGGAGACCTCGGCGCCAGGCTCGGCGGAGCCGTTCGTCCGCCGCAGCACCACGCCATCGAGGCGGTCGCCATCGAGGCAGAGTCCAAGAATTGATCCGGGTCGTTTTGAGTTCAAGGGGGGCATCACCGGGTTCCTCTCGAGACGATGAGTGATTGGCGGGCATCCTTCCCAAGGGCCCAGCCCAGGGCGCTGAGATCCTCCCGGTGGATGAGCCGCGGGGTGGGGTCCCCGGGATCGGAGGTGTCGAAAACATACTCCACGCGACGGTATCCGCGGCCGTGCTGCCCCACGGCCGCGATGTCGGCCGTGAATTGGTAGCTCTGGCCCGTGAGGTAAGGCCCGGCCTGCGCGATGCTGGCCCGGTCCTTGAGGACATCCGTCACCCAGGCCACGGTCTTCAGGGAGGAGGTGTGGGACTGGCGGTAGGCGACGATCTCCGAGGCATGGGCCGTGCCGATCCCGGGGATGCAGGTCAGGACCACCTCGCTCGCGGTATTCACATTCACGAGCCCTTCGGTCAGGGCGTTGGCGGTCATCGTGAGGTTGGTTTCGATCATGGCAAACTGATCCTGGGAGAGGCTGTTCCGGACATTGTAATAGGCCTCCAGGATGCTCGCCGGTGGACGGCCCCCCGGCGCCATGCCGTTGACGACCTCCTGGGCCTTCGACTGGCTGAACTGGAGGGTGTTCATGAGGAAGGTCCGCAACTGCCGCGACGCTCCACCGCCCTGTCCGCCCCCGGGTCCCCCGCCCTGCCCGCCGAGCTGGGTGACGTTGATCCGGGAGGAGCCGTCGAGATTGGTGTTCACCTGACGGCTGTAGACGGTGACGTAGTTGAGGAGACCGGCGTCCAGTCGCCCGTCCTTGTTGTCGCTCGGGGCGGAGGCCTCGCCGTCGTTTTCGTTGGGGTCGAGGACCCCGTTGCGGTTGAGATCCTCGCCGTAGAGGATCTCGAGGCTCATGCCATACACCCACCGGAGCTCCTCAATGCTTTCAAACTTGGCATTCTTGCATTTGTAGGGGGGGTTGAGACGGCCATAGGTCTCGTCCTCGGCCCCACCCTGGGTGACCTGGCTGTCGGAATCGCGCCAGTCGACAATGGCTGCGGCGAGCGCGCTGGTCATGCG
>DMJJ01000529.1 GCA_003452185.1 Verrucomicrobiales bacterium
AGTTGACTCTTAATCAATTGGTCCTAGGTTCGAGTCCTAGCCGGGGCACCATTTTTTCTCCCCCCCCAGGTCCCCATGCGCCTCGCACGATCGGGTTCGGGTCGCTGACAGGCAAAAAAACGGGTGACTCCATCCTCCGGCTGGGGTTTCATGGTGGATCGAATGCGCCACGCTCGAGGCCTGACCTTCCTGCTCCTGCTGACCCTGGGAATTCGTCCATTCCCCGCTCAGGCCGCCCCGGCGCTGGAGGTCGGCCGGATTCCTCCTCCCCTGTTCAACGCCAAGAGCCTTCAGCAAATGACGGTGCCGGACGATGCCCGTTCGGCACGGGTCCGTCTTTCGGGGGTTGTAACGCTGGTGGAGCCGTTTTGGAACCTGCTGTTCGTCCAGGATGAGACCGGCGGGATTTTCTGCGACTCCGCCCGGCTGGAGACCGTCCCGGCCCACTGGCGAAAGCTTGAGCTGGAAGGGTACATGACCACCGGGAGCTATCTCCCGATCCTGGTTGCCACCGGTTACCGCGATCTCGGCCCGGGGCAACTCCCCGCGCCCCTCCCCATCGACGCCGACGACCTCTGGAAGGGACACCACGACGGGGATCGGGTGCGGGTCTCGGGGTTTGTCACCGAGGCAACCCTCTCCAGCAGCTCCCTCCGCCACCTCCAGTTGCAGGTCTCTGCCGCAGGCCGGGAATTCACCCTGAAGGTGTTCGGTTCCCCTGCCGCCGGCTTGACGAACCTCGTGTACTCAAGGGTCGAGGCCGACGGGGTGTTTGGTGCCGAGGGGGATGGTCAGGGGCACCTCACGAGCGTCACCGTGCTGGTCCAGTCTTCCGGAGACCTGAGGGTGGTGGCCGATGCCGCCACATCGTTGGCGGCCGCCAGCCCGGCCCCGATCCGCGACCTCCTGGCCGCCAAGGCCCCCTCTTCGACCGACGGGCTCCGGCGGACCCGCGGAACGGTCAATATCGCCTCTGCCACGGAGCTCTGGATCAGCGACGCCTCGGACGCCCTCCTCGTCGAGATCCAGCACGGCTATGTGGCCTCGGTTGGGGATGTCGTCGAGGTGGCAGGCCTCCTCCGGCCCGAGGGCGCCCACGCGGTGAAGCTCACCCAGGCACGGATCGTTTCGCTGGCGCCCGGCACCCCCACCCCCCCGCACCGCATCCCCACGGAGAAGCTCTTCGACTGGCGGATGTTCGGACGGGTGGTCGAAGTCGAGGGGACCTTCATGCACCGAACCCCGAACCGTTCCCTCGGGGAACTGCTCGTTCTCCAGGACGGCGACCTCTCATTCGAGGCTCGCATCCGGTTCCCCGTTCCCGGAACCACGCCCATGCGCCTCGACCCCGGATCCCGCCTGAAGGTGTCGGGAGTTCTCTGGCAGCAGCCCACCGGACCTGAGGGGACGGCAGGGCCGCGAATCCTGATCCGGGTCCCCTCGGACGTGGGTGTGCTCGCCCCCGCCCCGTGGCCCATCCAGAAGACCCTGACCGTGGTGACCTCCCTCTCCGCCGCCCTGGGCCTGGGACTCCTCGGCCTCGCGGCCGCCCAGCGACGACTCCGGGACTCAAACCACCGGCTGGAACAGGCCGAGGCGGAGCTCCGGGAACTCAACGCCGACCTGGAGGAACGGATCCGGAGCCGCACCCGGCAACTCGAGGCCGCCAACGGGCGCCTGAGCATCGAAGTGGCCGAGCGACGCCAGGCGCAGCTGGCCCTGGAAGACCAACGGATGCGCCTCCGCTCCTGCTTCGAGCTCCCAGTGATCGGGATGGCGATCGCATCGGTCGACAAAGCCTGGATAGAGATCAACCCCCGGATGTGCGAGATCCTCGGCTACCCCGCCGACGACCTCTTGACCATGACCTGGGAACAGCTCTCCCACCCCGAGGATTTGAGTCGCGAGAACGCCGAGTTCGCGCGCGTCCTGAGGGGGGAGATCGAAGGCTACTCACTCGAAAAACGCTTCATCCGCAGGGACGGGCGCGCCGTGGACGCCGTCGTGTCGACGCGCTGCGTGCGCCACGGGGGGCGGGGAGCCGACTACTTCGTGATGCTGGCCGACGACATCACGGAACGAAAGGCATCCGAGGCTGCCAAGGCCCGCCTGGAGGCCCAGCTTCGCCAGGCGCACAAGATGGAGGCGGTCGGCACGCTGGCGGGCGGGATCGCGCACGACTTCAACAACATCCTGGGCGCCGTGACCGGCTTCACGGAACTCGCCCGCATGAGCGTCGGCAACAACCCCAAGGCGCAGGAGGACCTCGACCTCGTGCTCCAGGCGACGCGGCGGGCGCGGGATCTCGTCCACCAGATCCTCTCGTTCAGCCGGGAACAGAAGATCGCCCCCCGCCCCTCGGATGTCACCGCGATGGTGACCGAGACCGTTCGGCTGCTGCGGGCCACCACCCCCGCGAGCATCCGGATCCAGCTCGAAGGGATGGCCGACCTCCCCACCATCGTCGTCGATCCCTCCCAGTTCCAGCAGGTCGTGATGAACCTCGGGGCCAACGCCATCCATGCCCTCCAGGGGACCCCCGACCCCCGTCTCCTCATCCGGGCTGCGAGGACGGAGGTCGTGGGAGCCCCCGATTCCTCCCACCCCGCGGAATTGGTCCCCGGAGTGTACGTTCGCATCTCCGTCGCGGACAACGGATGCGGGATCGACCCGAAGGTACTGCCGTGGATTTTCGATCCCTTCTTCACCACCAAGGGGGCGGGGGAGGGTACCGGGCTCGGGCTTTCCGTGGTGCATGGGATCGTCCGTCAGGCCCAGGGGGCGATCTCCGTGGAGAGCCTTCCCGGCCAGGGCGCCAGCTTCCACGTCTACTTCCCGGCCCTGAGCCTCAAACCCGCCCACCCGGTCCTCGAACCCTCCCCTGCCCCGCGCCCGGGATCGGGGGAAAGGATCCTCTTCCTGGATGACGAGGAGACGCTTTGTGCCGTGGGGAAACGGATCCTGGAAAGGATGGGCTACGCGGTCACCCTCTCGACATCCGCCGATGAAGCGATCCGCCTGATGAGTGAGGAACCGGCGAGCTTCGACCTCATGGTCACTGACCTGACAATGCCCGGAATGAGCGGGATCGGGGTGATCCGGAAGGTGCGGTCGATCCGGCCCGACCTGCCCGTGGTGCTCACCACGGGGCGGGCAGACCCCTCGGTCGAGGAGGAGGCACGAGCCCTCGGGCAGGTGTATCTGCTCTTGAAACCGAGCGACGTCGAGTCGCTCTGCGGCGCCGTGGGGCGCGCGCTACAACAGGGAGCCAGCGCCCCTGCCGGCGCCTGACCCAGCGAGATCCCGCCCTCAGTTCCCGACCCGCGCCTGCTCCGTGTGCCGGTTGGGGGTGAGGTAGTTCTTCAAGTTCACGAAGCGGTCAGCCCGCTCCCGGATGGTCGAGGCGACACGACGGGGGCTGAAACCGTGGCGACGGTAATAGTCCAGGCCTGCGTTCCACAGCACGTAGAGCTCGAAATCGCCGGGGGCCCGCCCTGCCTCCCGCTGGAACGATTGCTGAAGCGTCGAGAGATGGCGCTTGGCCACCTCGCCCGCCAGCCAGCGGTTCTGATACTCGTGGGAGCGGGTGTACGAACGCCAGACCTTGGGAAGAATCTGGTAGCGGCTCACCTCACCCGCATCCCCGACGGCATAGTCATTGCCGCCTGACTCAATCAGGCTGATCGCTTCGAGGTCGGTCAACCCGGCCCGGGCGCTCAAGCTCATCGTCAACACCAGGGCTGCGAATAACGCTGTCAGTGTTTTCATAAAATTTGATCCATCATCGCCGGTTCACCCGATGCGCCAGTTCCCACACCCACCGTCCCATCCCTCCCCTGGCACATCCCCGAAATCCAGCACGCCAAAACGGCGTTCCCGCATCATCAGCCCGCAAAGAGCCGAAGGCCGGATAATGAATCACAATCCCCCGGGAAGTTGAAGCCTTTACTCCCGGTTCCCGTACTTTTACCGAGGCGAAAAACGTCAAAAACCGGCCAAAAGTGACCCAAACGAGTCACTTTCAGACAGATGCACCAGCAAACGCGCCACTTTTTCCCTTCTGGGACAGCCCCATCTGTGACGCTAAAGTGACGTGGTTTGGCCCCCTCCAATCTGGTGGGAGGATGGCCTCCAAGGAGGAGTGGGGGCCAACCGTCGGGATTTCCGCGCGGGGCGCGGGCCTGATTGCCTGCCGGGAACCAGCTCCGGTTAGAGTTGATGTCGACCCGCCGACGACTACGATCCGGTCCCATCACATGCGTCAACCGAACCACACCTTTCAGCGCCGGGCGCTTCAGTCATTCCAAATCCTGCTCCTGGTGACCCTGCTGCCGGCGCGGGCCGCCGATCCGATCCTGCTGCAACCGAAGACCGGCCTCCCCCCGCTGGAGCAGGTCGAACCCGAGGAGGCTCTCCCCAACTACGTCCCCGGGGCCAAGTGGGGAACCCAGGCGGCGCCGATACGAACCATGCAGAAGCCGCTCTCCCCGGCCGATTCCGCGCTCCACCTCGTGATGCCGCCCGGGTTTGAGGCGCGCCTCTTCGCAGCCGAACCCGAGATCACCAAGCCAATCTGCATGGCCTGGGACGCACGGGGCCGGCTCTGGGTCGCGGAGACCGTCGACTACCCGAACGACATGCGTCAGCCCGGGGAGGGGCGGGATCGGATCCGGATTTGCGAGGATACGGACGGGGATGGCCGGGCGGATCGATTCACGGTCTTCGCCGACAAGCTGAGCATCCCCACAAGCCTCGTGTTCGCGAACGGAGGGGTGATCGTCGCCCAAGCCCCCGACATGCTCTTCCTCAAGGATACGGATGGGGACGGCAAGGCCGACCAGCGGACCGTGCTCTTCACCGGATGGGGAACCCGCGACACCCATGCCGGTCCGAGCAACCTGCGCTACGGGTTCGACAACTGGATCTGGGGCACCGTGGGCTACTCCGGGTTCGAGGGGGTCGTCGGCGGCAAGACGCACAAGTTCGGGATGGGGATCTACCGCTTCAAGCCGGATGGCTCGGAGCTGGAGTTCGTCCGCTCAAGCAACAACAACACCTGGGGCCTTGGAGTGAGCGAGGAGGGGATCATCTTCGGCTCGACCGCCAACGGCAACGCTAGCATGTACATGCCGATCCCAAACCGCTTCTACGAATCGGTGAACGGCTGGGCGGCCCCCCGGCTCGAGACCATCGCGGACGACCAGTCGATCCGCCCGATCACCGACAAAGTGCGGCAGGTCGACTGGCACGGCAAATACACGGCCGGAGCCGGACACGCCCTTTACACCGCCCGAAGCTTCCCGCGGAACTACTGGAATCGATCGGCCTTTGTCTGCGAGCCCACGGGGCATGTCATCGGGCTCTTTGATCTCGAGGAGCGCGGGGCGGACTTCGTGGCCCACAACCGCGGCAGCTTCCTGGCCAGCGACGACGAGTGGACATCCCCCATCGCGGCTGAGGTCGGCCCCGACGGGGCCCTTTGGATGATCGATTGGTACAATTACATCGTTCAACACAACCCCGTGCCCAACGGGTTCAAGAACGGCCGTGGGAACGCCTACGACACGCGACTCCGGGACAAGACCCATGGGCGCATTTACCGGGTGGTGCACACGGGTTCCAAACCCTCGTCCATGCAGAAGCTCGAAGGGGCGGCAGCCGACCGGCTGGTCGATGGGCTCAAGAGCGACAACCTCCTCTGGCGGCTCCATGCCCAGAGGCTTCTGGTGGAGGGGCACAGGATGGAAGCCGTCCCGGCGCTCCGCTCCCTGGTGGGCAGCCGGACGGTGGAGCCGGGCCTGGATTTGAACGCCCCGGCCCTGCACGCCCTCTGGGCCCTGCACGGGCTCGGGGCCCTCCAGGCCGGGGATCCCGTGTTCAAGGCCTTGAAGCATCCCTCGGCCGCCGTGCGCCGCGCGGCCGTGTCGGTGCTGCCGCGGACCGACGGGGCCCTGAAGATCTTTCTCCGGGACGAGATGCTCTCCGACCCCGCGCCGCAGGTGCGCCTGGCCTCGCTGCTCGCCCTGGCAGAGATGCCCGTGAGCGTTGATGCCGGTGTGGTGATCGAGGCAATGCTCGCCTCCGGGGGAAATGCCGCCGACCCGGTGCTGCGGGATGCGGCGGTCGCGGCAGGGGCCCGCCACGCGGATGGCCTTCTGAGGTCGGTCGTCGCCAAGGGGGCCATGCAGATCACCCCGGAGCACGGCTCAGCCCTCGCCCTCATCGCCGCGCACCAGGTGCTTGGGCCCAGGCCCGACCGCTCGCTGGCCCTTCTGGCCTCGCTTCGGGGAGCCTCCCCCAGCGTGGCACAGCCGATCCTCCAGGGGCTGGCCTCCCATTGGCCCACGGCCAAGACCCCGTCCATCGATCCCCACACCGCAGGCGAACTGGCCGGCCTCTTCCAGCAACTCGACGAACGAAGCCGCGTCCTGCTTCTCACCCTGGCTGTCCGATGGAACCGCACGGATCTCTTTGCTTCGGAATCCCGCCCCGTAATCCAGGCGTTGCAGGCCCGCACGGCCAACCGATCCGCGTCCGATCCGGATCGCGTGCAGGCTGCCGAGAGCCTCATCCTTCTTGAAGATCGCCCCGAATCGGCGCGGGCCCTCCTGGCCCAGTTTGACCTCCAGGCCTCCCCCGCCCTGACCACCGGGTTCATCCGGGCCCTGGGAGAAAGCCGCCACGCGGAGACGGCTCTTGAGCTGCTCAACGGATGGAAGCAGTTCACTCCCACGGCCCGCAGGGCGGGAATCGCGCTGATCCTCCGTCGCCCCGACTGGACCCTCCACCTGCTGGGTGCGCTGGAGGCCGGCTCCATCCCCAAAGCCGACCTCGGCCAGGAGCATTGGCAGCAGCTGAAGTCGCATCCCGACAAAACCATCGCGTCGAGGGCCCAGGCCCTCCAGGCCACCTCGGCGCCGGTCTCGGCTGACCGCGAGGAAGTGGTTCGCCGCCTGCTCCCCGTGGCCCGGCGTCATGGGGACCCTGCTCGGGGCCGGGAGGTCTTCACCTCGGCCTGCAGCGCGTGCCACACCTTCAACGGCCAGGGAGGCCGGGTCGGCCCCGAGCTGACCGGCATCGGAGCCCGCGACCGGGGGGACATCCTGACCGACATTCTCGATCCAAACCGTTCCGTGGAGTCGAATTTCCGGATGTGGACCGCCACCACCCGGGAGGGCGAGACCTTCTCCGGCCGGCTCGACGGGGAGTCCCAGACCGCAGTCGAGATCCTCGACGTCACGGGGCAGAAGCACACCCTCCAGCGCAAGGAGCTCAAAGCGCTTGAAGCCTCCGCCAGCTCGATCATGCCGGTGGGGTTCGAGTCGATCCCGGAAGGGGACCTTGCCTCGCTGCTCGATTACCTGACCTCGGCCCCCCAGCACCCCTGATCGCCGCCCCTCTCCCCTCCCCGGCCCCGGCTTCATCCCGTCCACCCCAGGCCTGCTCCGCTCTCAGGCGAGGCCGGAAGGGGAAGAAGGGCCGGGGCACCTCAGGAGGCGGAGGCAGGATGGGGATGCGGAAGCGCGGGAGCCACGGCTCCAGGGGGGCGGTCCGGCAACGCCGCGGGCAGGCTGTCGACACGGGCGAACCGTTCACACGCGCTTTTGCAGAGCCGAATAAAGGTCTCCTCCACCATCCCGAGCTTTCGCGCCTGCAAATGGGAGATCCCCCAGGTCCGCTTCAGCTTCCGCCGCCCCAGGGGAAGTGAAACCAGGGTCCGACTGGCCAACTCCTCCTCCACGACCCACGGGGCAAGGATCCCGATTCCGAGCTCCAGCTTGGCCAGCTCCTTGATCGCATCGACGCTTCCCAGCTCCATGACCCCGTTCAGAACCAGCTCCTCCTCGGCGAAATAGGATTGAATGAGCCGCCAAGTGTAGCTCTTCTTCGCATAGAGGAGGTATTGCTGGCGGGCCACGTCCGGGCGATCGACGTGCCCGGCGATGGCCCAGGGATGGGAGGGACTGAGGATGAACTGCATCTCATCCACGAAGAGAGGCTGGAACTCGAGCCGGTCCTTGAACTGGGGCTCCAGACAGAGGGCGAGATCGATGGAGCGGCTTTCGAGCAACTCAACGGCCCGCTCCGTGTCACACGGCTCCAGCGTGATCACGCTCTGCGGATACTCCTTCTTGAATCCCCGGAGAACGCCTGGGAGGAGGTATTGGCAGGCCGTTGTGCTCGCCCCAAGCCGGAGCCGGCGGTGGCCCCACTTCCCGAGTCGACCCAGGGTCTCACGCGCCTGAATCAGCTCCCGCAACGCTCTCTCCGCATGCTGCAGAAGAGCCTCCCCGGCCTCCGTCAGAACCACCTTTTTGCCCACCCTGTCCAAAAGGCGACACCCAACCTCCTCCTCCAGGGCCCGCATCGAGTGGCTGACCGCGGACTGGGTCAGATACAGTTCCTTCGCCGCGCGGGTGAAACTTCCCGTGCGCGCGAGCGTGACAAACGCACGCAACTGACGTGAATCCAGAGGCGCTGTATTGGATGAATTCATTTCAGTTGGCTGATGAAGCGACGGGGGTGAACCAGGGGAGCACCGGGGAAAGATTTGGCACGTGGCCTGCATCGGAAAAGCCGCAGGCAGATGTTTGATTCGAATGAAACATACTCCTCCAGTAGCAACCGCCGGGCCAGCCCTCGCGGTGAGCCCCCCCCCAGCGGAGGATCGTCACAGCCTGCCCCACCCCGAGAAACCTGTCGCCGCCACCCGCCACACCTCGCCATGAACCACCGTTCACGTCGGTCCCGGCTCCTTCGCCCCGGATCCAAATCCTCGCCGTTCCAACGGATTCCCCCCGCACGCCTCGCCTGGAGGGACTCCCTCTGTACTCCCCCGGGCCTGCCTCCCCGGAGGAAGAGCCCCTCCACCCCCGCACCCCGGATCAGAAAGCCAGGGATCGATCGGGGCCGCCGGGGAGGATGAGCCTCCTCTGCGCCCCCGCAGGGCTCACGTCACGGGACCCACCGGGCGCGGTAAAACCGCGCGGGCCCCACTCCTCCGGCCGCGTCGGCCACCTCAAGCGACCCCGCCTGCACGACGCCGGCTCCGACCCACGTCCACTCCCCCGCCGTCGACGCGGGATCACTCGACGACTCAACCAGGAAGCGAGCCCCCTCCTCCCCCTCG
>DMJJ01000451.1 GCA_003452185.1 Verrucomicrobiales bacterium
TTGGATGCGGGGGCCGGGTTCATCCCTCAGGAGGAGCAGCTGATGACAGGGGCGGGGGTACCGGCAGGGGCCGGACGGGAGTACGCCTCCCTGCCGGGCTGTTCATCGAACGGGCGTCGCAGGACCTCGTGAAGGCTGGCGACCCCGGAGTAATCCCCTTGCATCGCCAGTTCAATGGCCTGCTGGGCGTGGTGGTTTCGGAGAATGAACCGGGGGTTCACCCGGTTCATGTGGGCGCGGCGGGTTGCGTCGTCGCTCGCCTCGGCTCGCAGGCGGGCCTGGTAGCGGAGGAGCCAGGGGGAGATGGCATCGGGTGCGGGGGCGATGCCGGAAAGGAACAGCGGGTCGGGTGCCGCCTGGCCTGCGGTGGAGAGGGAGGCGAGCTCGCGGAAAAAGAGGGTGTAGTCGACCCCCTCAAGGCGGGGAAGCAGGTCCCCGATCAGCTCCTCATCCTCGGGCCGGCGGTGGAGCAGACCGAGGCGATCGGCCATCAACCCGAGATAACACTGGCCAAGGGCCGGCTCGTACCCCGCCAACGCCTCCTCGGCCTCCTCACGGGTGAGGAGCGGGGAGAGGGCGCGCACCAGGCATTGAAGGTTGAAGAACCCCACCTGGGGCTGGTTGGCGAAGGCGTACACCCCGGCGTGATCGGAGTGGTTGCTGACATGCCCTGGATTGAAGGCTTCGATGAACCCGAACGGGCCGTAATCGAGGGTGAACCCGAGGAGCGAGAAGTTGTCGGTGTTCATCACCCCGTGGGTGAACCCGTAGGCCTGCCAGTGGGCGATGAGCTCGGCGGTGCGGAGGGTCACCTCCCTGAGCAGGCCGGCGTAGGGGCTCTCTCCACGGTCGAGGGTCGGGAAGTGGGTCCCAATGGCGTAGTCAGCCAGCTGGTGGAGCTCCTCGAGCCGGCGGGAGTGGTAAAAATACTCGAAGCTGCCGAACCGGAGGTGGCTTGGGGCGAGGCGCAGGAGCATGGCGCCGGGCTCCGGAGTCTCGCGAAAAACAGGGTCGCGGCTTCCCAGGACGGCCATCGCCCGGCTGGTCGGAATCCCGAGGGCCTCCATCGCCTCGCTTGCGAGGTATTCCCGGATGCAGGAGCGGAGGACGGCCCGTCCATCAAACCCCCGTGAAAACCGGGTGCGACCGGCCCCCTTGAGGTGGAGGTCCCACCGGCGGGCGGAAAGGTTGCGGTAGCGGTTCCAGACGTGGGGCTGGGCGCCGACCGCCTCCCCCAGCAGGATCGCCCTGCCATCCCCAAGCTCCGGCACGAAGCTCCCGAACTGGTGTCCTGCATAGGCCTGGGCGATGGGCCAGCTGCCGGGCATCGGAAGCGAGAGGGTGAGCTGCCGTGCAAACTCCGGCCGGGAGGCCTCGGTCGGGGCGAGGTCGATGAGCGATGCCGCCTCGGGGCTGAAGGCGACCACGCAGGAATCGCTGTACGGGGTCGGGAAGACCGCCTGGTGGAACGCCTCCGGCAACCGGGCGTACGTATTGTCAAACTGGAGCGTGTCGAGTGTCCGCACACGGGCACCCTAGCGCAAGAACCCGGGGCGACGCAAAGGGGTTGGCGTGACTCCGGAGAGGGGGGGAGGCTGACGCCTTTGCGTTGATTCCCCCCGCCGGCTGGTGTCGAGTGGGGGCCGGGAGCCGACGGCCCCCGAATTCATGAAAGTCAGAATCGCCGCCGAGAGCGAGCTCGGGGAAGGGAAGACGGTGAAGTTCGTCTTCGAACGCCAGGGAAGGCAGGTCCATGGCTTTGCCGCCCGGTTCCGCGGGAAGATCGTCGCGTACGAGAACGTCTGCCGGCATATCCCGATCACCATCGACTACGACGACAACGAGTTCTTTACGGAGGATGGAAACCACTTCATCTGCCAGACCCATGGGGCGGTGTATGAGCCGCTGACCGGACGGTGTGTGCGGGGGCCCTGCCCTGGGGAGCGGCTCTTTTCCCTTCCAGTGAGGACGGAGGGAGGCGTGGTGTGGCTGGTAGGGGAAGGGACCCTGCCGACGTGAGGCCGCGGGCCCGAGGTCGCAGGTGACCTGATCCGTGGGGGGGGCGCCGTGGAGCGGTTACTTCCGGCGACGGAGTCCGAGAAAGGCAACACCCCCCAGCCCGAGGAGGGCGTACGTGGAGGGCTCGGGAACGGCGGAAACCTGCCACCCGATGTCCTGCAGCGCAGCCCAGTCGAGGTCGGTCAGCTCCTTGCGGGTGCCGACGGTGAGGGTGGGGTCGAGCGCCGCCTCCTGCGCCGTGGCGGTGCCGGGGACCGTGCTCATGGTCCCTTCCTGGAAATGGCCGTTGTCGGTTTCCAGGGGAACGTTGCCCCCGTAGGCCGCCACGGAGGCCGCTCCCGTCAACTGATGGCTGCCGTTGGCCAAGGCGGTCCAGGAGGGTGCGGTGCCGATCCCGAGGACATGCCCGACCTCATGCAGGGCGACGGAGTAGAGATCATTCTGGCCGGCGAAGTTCTCCAGCGTCGTCGGGTCGGTGTCCGTGTACCAGGTGGCGCTGCTGTTGAAGGAGATCGATCCACCCCACGGGGCGAAGTCGGTGTTTCCCGCCACGCCGGCCTGTCCCCGGTCATTGATCGCGGAGATGAACCCGCCGCTGCCGCTCGCGGCCGAGACACCGCCGTAGCCACCCACTCCGAGGGTGGCGCCTGCCATGGCGCGGGCCCCGACGTAGATCTTCACCGTGTCGGCCGCGATCGTCGTGTTGTTGACCGTCGTGAGGGTCCCATCCGCAGGGCTGTAAAACTGGGCGCTCCAGGTGTCCCCGCCCGAGGGGGAGATCGCGCTGAGGGTGTCGGAGATCCGCGCTTGGAGCACGGAGGCGACGGTGTTCATCAGCGCCTGGCGGGTCGGGGTGAAGAACCCGCCGACGTCATAGCTGTAGTCAAACTCGATGGTGAACGCCGCCCGGGAGGGCGTGGCCGCGCCCCCCAGAATGAGGGCGACGAGGGCGGCAGTGGTGGTGGTGGCGGTGGTGGCGGTGGCGACTCCCCGAAGGCACGACTTAGGCTTCATACAACTTACTTTATTAGTCGGAGGCTGGGGGAGGCGCTTGAGGGAAATCTTCGCCCCGGCCTCTCTCCCGCGATTGGGCTGGAGGCCGGGAGAGGGATGCGGGGGGACCAGCGGGGAGCGGGTGCGGTCCCTGCAAGCCGTTGGCCGGCTGTGGTGGGGATCAGAAAAAACCCCCACCCGACCGGGGGCCGGCGGGTGGGGGGCTGCAGAATAATAGAGGCGGGGGAGCGGCCTACGGTTTGGAGGCGGTGACCATCGGAAAGTCATCCGTCCGGAAGGGGGTCGCCGGGAGTCCCTCCGCGTTCCAGAGGTTGACCACGGGGTAGTCGGCCCATCCATAGCGGACGGCAACCGGCTTGGGGACTTTGGGCGACCGGACCACAATGGTCTTTCCCTCGATGCGGGCGTCAGCCCATTCGAAGTGGCGGTCCTCCCCGGCGATGGCGAATCCCTTGAGGTCCCCGCCGCGGGCGACAAGGCCCCCGCCCACGTTGTCGAATCGGAGCGTGATGTGATCTCCCTCGACCTTCATTGAGCGGTATTCGGGGCCCGCGTGAACGATCTTCTCGCCGTAGGTCACCTTGCGGGCGGCCAGGGCGAGGCGTGCGCCGACCGGCTCCTTCCGGCGCGGGTGGATGTCGTTCTCTTCCCCGACATCGGTGATGACGGCCATGCCGACGTTTTTCAGCCGTCGGGTGGAGAGCCACTGTGCTTCCCGGAGCTCGGCCCAATTGCTGTCGCCGGGTGCGGGCTTGATGGCGGTGAACGGGGCGAGCTGAACGAGGTGAAACCCGAAGTCCCCCTCTCCCCAGTCCCGGCGCCAGTTGCGGATCATGTCGGTAAAGAGCGAACGGTATTGCTCGGCGCGGCCGGCGTTCGATTCACCCTGGTACCAGATCGCTCCCTTGATCGCGTAGGGGATCAGGGGGGCGATCATCCCGTTGTAGAGCTCGGTGGGACGCCAGGGGGCCCACGGGGCGTTCTTCTTGAACTCCTTCCCGGAGGCCTTGGCCTCGGCTTTCTCCTTTTCCAGCTGGGCGATCGCCCCCTTGTACTGCGCCTCGGCGGCGGGGTAGGGGTCGAGGATCTCCTTTTTGTAGCGCGCGTTGCCGCTGAGCACGGCGTCGCTCATCCAGACCTCCGCCGGGGAGCCACCCCAGGAGGTGTGGATGATGCCGACCGGGACGCCCAGGGCCTTCTGCAGATCGCGGCCAAAGTACCAGCCCACGGCGGAGAAGCCGGGGGAGGTCTCGGGCGTCGAGGCAGCCCAGGAGGCGTGGACATCATTGGTCGGGGCGATGGCCCGGAGCTTGGGGACCGTGTAGAGCCGGAGCTGGGGGTTGGCGGTCTTGGCGATTTCCTTCTCGGCTTCAAAGGTGAGGCGCATCGGCCACTCCATGTTCGACTGGCCGCTGGCGATCCAGACCTCCCCGACCAGCACATCCTGCAGGACGACCTGGTTTTTTCCCTTGATGGTGAGGGGGTCGGGGCCCCCTGCCTTGAGGTTTGAGAGACGCACCATCCAGCGGCCTCCCGTGGCGCGGGTCGTGCGGGTCTGGTCGCGGAAGGTGACGGTGATCTCCTCCCCCTCGTCGGCCCATCCCCAGACCGGGACGGAGATCCCGCGCTGGAGCACCATGTGGTCGGTGAAGAGGCCGTGCGGGCGGACATCCGCCCGGGTGCGGGGGGTGGGGAGGAACAGGGCGGCCAGGAGGGGGAGGCAGGCGATCGCCAGGCGTCGCCCCGGGGCGTTTAATGGAATCATGGGGAGAGTCCACCCCAGACCGGCCCTGCCCGTCAACGGGAAGAAAGAAGACACTTCTCCTGGCAACCGGCCCGCAATAGGCTGCATGCCTATGGCCGACGGCACTGGTGCCCCCCCTGCGATCCCCGCTCCCACGAAGGGGGAGCGACGTCGTTTGCTGCCCGGATCGGAGGAGGCTTCCCCGGGGCACCTCCAGCGGATGATCCAGTTCTGCGGCATCGTGATCCGTGGGTTTGTGGCAAACCGCTGCCCCGTGCGCGCCTCCGCCCTGGCCTACTCGAACCTCCTGGCCCTGATCCCGGTGCTGGCCGTGGTGATCAGCATCTCGAGCGGGTTTCTGAAGAAGGAGGGGCGGGCCCCGATCGAGGCGTTCATCCAGCAGTTGGTGGCGACGATCACCCCGGAGACACGGAACCACTTCCGGCACGAGGTGGACGACCCGAAGCTGGTCTCCGCACGGAAGGAGATAGCGGACAAGATCGACGAGTTCATCCAGAACACCAGCAGCGGCACCCTGGGAGTCACGGGAATGGTGGCGCTGATGTTTGTCGGGATTGGGATGCTGGTGAGGATAGAGAACACGTTCAACGACATTTGGGGGGTGACCCAGGGCAGGAGCTGGGTATCGAGGGTGGTGCACTATTGGGCGGCGATGACCCTGGGGCCGTTGCTGCTTGTCGCCGCCGCCGCGTTGACCGGGGGAGAGTATCTCCAGAGCACACGGGACTTCCTTGCTGGGCTTCCGTGGGGGGCTGGGAAGGGGATCACCTATTGCTTCCGGTTCCTCCCGTTCCTCATCCTCACCACGACATTTACCCTTTTCTACCAGCTCATGCCCCATACCCGCGTCGATTGGAGGGCGTCGCTGGTTGGTGGGTTGGTGGGGGGGACCCTCTGGCAGCTGAACAACCTGCTGAGTGTGTTCTACGCGTCGCGGGTGCTGACCAACAGCTACATTTACGGCAGCCTCGGTTTGATCCCCCTCGTGATGGTGGGGCTCTACTTCTCCTGGTTGATCCTGCTCTTCGGGGCTCAGGTGGCCTATACGTTCCAGAATCGGAAGGCGTATCTCCAGGAGCAGCAAATGGAGAGTTTTCACCATGCGGCCCGGGAGTTTGTGGCCTTGCAGGTGATGACGGAGGTGGCGCGGGCCTTCGTGGACGGGAGGCCGGCTCCGACAGTCGCCCGCCTTGCGGAGGGGCTCGGGGTGCCAACGCGACTGGTCACGCAGGTGGTTCGCCAGCTGGAGCTCGCCCACCTGCTGCTGGAAACGCACAACGGCGGGGCGGCCTTCACCCCCGCCCGGTCGCTTGAAACCATCACCTGCCACGACATCCTGGCGGCGATGCGTGTCGGCGTGGGGGTGGACCCGGCCGCCGCGCCGGAGCCCGGGGAGGGCGACACCCCCTATTTCCGGGAGCTGGCCCGCATCCGAGCTTCCGAAAGGGAGGCCGCGGCCTCGGTCCGGCTGTCCGACCTGGCGAGGTTGGCCGAGGGTTGCTGACCGGGGGGGGAGCCGGGGCACGGGGCCGGGGGAGCGGCTGGCTGGTATTCGTGGTTTTCAGCCGCCTCCGCTCCCCGTAGAGTCTCGCCGACATGAGTGAAACACCATCCATCGTCCGGCAGGACGGACGAGCCGCGGGCCAGATCCGCCCGCTGAAGTTTACCAACCACTTTGCCCCCCACGCCACCGGGTCGACCCTCATCGAGTGGGGGAAAACCCGCGTGATCTGCGCCGTCACCGTTGACGAGGGGGTTCCTCGCTGGATGAAGGAGCAGGGGGTCACGGGGGGGTGGATCACCGCCGAGTATTCGATGCTTCCCTATTCGACCCATCAGCGTAAGCCCCGCGACATCTCCAAGGGGAAGATCGACGGGCGATCCCAGGAGATCCAGCGGCTGATCGGCCGTGCGATCCGGGCGGCGATCGACCTTGAGAAGCTTGGAGCCCGGACCCTTTGGGTCGACTGCGATGTGCTTCAGGCCGACGGCGGCACCCGCACGGCGGCCATCACGGGAGGCTATGTGGCCCTGGCCCTGGCAGTCCGGCGCCTCCGGGCGGAGGGGAAGCTGGCCCAGGATCCGCTCCTCTCCCCCGTGGCGGCAGTGAGCGTGGGCATCCTGAATGGCGCCCCCCTGTCGGACCTTTGCTATGTCGAGGACGTGGCGGCACAGGTGGACATGAACCTCGTGATGAACGGGGCCGGTGAGTTCATCGAAGTGCAGGGAACCGGGGAGGAATCGACCTTCAGCGAGCAGCAGCTGGCATCGATGCTGGCCCTGGGCCGCACTTCAATCCGTCAGTTGCTCGATGCCCAACAGGCCGCCCTCGCCTCCTGAGCCGGCCCGGTTTCCACCACCCCCCCCTGATTCGCGAAATGAAGTCGACTCCCACGCGTCTCTACCTGCTCCGCCACGGCGAAGTGGAGGAGACCTATCACAAGATTTTTGGCGGCCGTATCGACATGAACTTGTCGCCCGTCGGGCATGGCCAGGCCCAGGCTTTGGCTCGGTATCTTCGCCGGCATCCTGTGCAAGCGGCCTATTCCAGCCCGATGCGGCGGGTTCATCAAACCCATGCCCCGTACGTGGAGCAGGGGGGGCATGCGCCGGTGGTGATGAGTGACCTGAGGGAGGTTGATTTTGGCGATTGGACCGGGCTGGGGTGGGATCAGGTGAAGGAGCGGTTTGGCCGCAGCGCCTACGACTGGCTGGAACACCTCGAGGCCGGTGAGATTCCCAACGCCGAGCCCGCCGCCGCATACCGGGCGCGGGTTCAGCCCTGTGTCCGGCACATCCTCGCGGAGCACCCCGGGGAGCATGTCGCCGTGTTCTGCCACGGGGGGGTGATCCGCCAGATTCTCTCGATTCTGCTGGAGCTCCCGTTGAGCCGGACGAGCATGTTCGAGGTCGATTACGCCAGCCTGAGCATTGTCGATTGGTCGCCCGGCCGGGTGGAGATCAAGATGCTGAACTATGCCCCTTGGAGGGATCAGCCATGAAGGCCCGGTCGCTTTGGCGCTTCTCGGTTTCAACGACGGCCGAGGCCGAGGAGGCGGTGTGTGAGCTCCTGGCAGGGGTGTTCGGCTCGGGGGCCGCGGGGCATCACAACACGCGGACGGGCAGGACCATGGTGTCGGTGTTCTGCTCCAGGGCGTCGGAGGTCTCCCCCGCCCGTCGTCGCGAGGTTGTGGCGGGGTTGGCCCGGGTGCGGGCGAGCGGGCTGGCACTCGGGAGCGGCCGGATCCGGGTGAAACGGCTGCCGGCGGAGGATTGGGCGACCTCGTGGAAACGCCACTTCAAGCCCTGGTCTCCCGGGCCCGCCCTGCTGGTGCGGCCGAGCTGGAGCCGCCGCCGTCCCGCTGCGGGGCAGGCCGTGATGACGCTCGACCCCGGGTTGAGCTTCGGCACGGGGCAGCACCCGACGACCCGGTTCTGCCTTCGGCAGGTGACGCTCCTGCGCAAGGCCGGGCAGGGACAGTCGATCCTCGATATCGGGAGCGGGTCGGGCATCCTCTCCATCGGGGCGGCCCTCCTGGGCTACTCCCCGGTGCGGGCCTTCGACTTCGATCCCGAGGCGGTGAGGATCGCGCGGGCCAACGCGCGGTTCAACAAAGTCTCCCGGCGACTCGCAATCGAGCAGGCGGACCTCACCCGCCAGCCGGTCCGGAGCCCGGAACGCTACGACATCGTCTGCGCAAACCTCATCGCCGACCTCCTGATCGCGGAGCGGCGTCGGATCTTGAATCGCGTGAAACCGGGCGGGTCGCTGGTGGTTGCCGGGATCCTCGTTGCCCAGTTCCCCGCGGTCGTCGAGGCCTTCGGCCGCGAGGGCTGGGTTCTGGTCCGCGGTCGCACCGAGGGGGAGTGGCGATCAGGACTCTTCCGGGCGCAGGGCTGATTCTCCACAACCAGCCGCGATGTTTCACTTTGCACAGCGTGGCCGATTCGTGCCACCGCCCTGAGACCGCTCCGTCTCCTGGTCCAAGGCGCCCTGGCTCGTCCCCCGGCTAAGCCGGGGGCGCATTCCTCACGGGGCCCGACCCCCCACCCGGCCTGCTGCCCCGCGAAACCGGTCGCTCCGCAACCCCCGATGAGACCAGAATTTACCACTTGATCTTCTGGTGAAATAAGGCAAGGTTACGAAGCGATGAACTGCGGCTTCTTTAAGCCAAGATTCGTTCCGAACGGAGGAGCGACTCCCCTTGCCGTCCCTGCGGCATCCATCCACCCATGGAGTTGGCATTATCCAAGCTCAGTTCACTTACGAGAAAGGATCCAACTGGTATGACCAAATCCCTTGATGTGCTAAGTGAAATCGTCAGAAGTGCGAAACATCCATTCCGTAAGGCCGACGACCGGCCTGCCAAGGCGCTGAAGCATCGTTACGAACGGCGGAAGATCAGGGAATTCATCCGCCTCAGCGACTGGGCTCAGGAGAATCCGGCGTAAGCCGTTGTCGTATCTTTGCAGTTGTTGATGTGTTGTGAGTGAACACGCCCGGGAGACCGGGCGTGTTTTTTAGTGCCGTGGCGTCGGTGGCTACGGGGAGTGGGGGGGCGGTTCCTCCCCCTGGTTCCGGATGTGGCGACCGGGGTCACGAGGTCGTGGGCGCGAGCATTCCCCTTCGCCTCAGTTAGCGGGCGGAGATCTCCAGCATCCGCTCGATCGGGGCCCGGGCGCGGGTGAGAATCTCCTGGGGCAGCTCCAGGGCGGGCCCGAGGGAGGCCATGCAGTCCCGGAGTTTTTCCAGCGTGTTCATCTTCATGAACCGGCATTCGTTGCACCGGCAGTGGGAGGTGGGGGCGGGGATGAACTGTTTTCCGGGGCATTCCCGCTGGAGCCGATGGAGCATCCCGGCCTCCGTGGCGATGATGAGGTGGGTGGCGGGGGAGTTTCTGCAGTAGGTGACCATCCGCTCGGTGGAGCAGACCTCGTCCGCGAGCATGCGGACCGCCCGGGTGCATTCGGGGTGGGCGACGAGGGGGGCGTCGGGGTGTTCCCGGCGGATGCGCGTGATGCTCTCGTGGGTCCACTCGACATGGACGTAACAGTTCCCCTTCCAGAGCCGCATCGGCCGTCCCGTCTGCTCCATGACCCAGGCTCCGAGATTCTCGTCGGGCACGAACAGGAGGTCGCGGTCCTTCGGGGCCGCCTGGACAATCTTGACCGCATTTCCGCTGGTGCAGATGACATCGCTCAGCGCCTTCACCTCGGCGCTGCAGTTGATGTAGGCGATGGTGTAGAAGTTGGGGTTGGTCTCCTGGAGGGCCCGCAGTTTGGCGGCCGGGCAGCTTTCCTCGAGGGAACAGCCGGCGTCCATGTCCGGGAGGATCACCCGTTTGCCCGGGTTGAGGATTTTGGCTGTCTCGGCCATGAAGTGGACGCCGCAGAAGACGATGACATCCGCGCCGGTTCGCGCCGCCTGCTGCGACAGCCCCAGCGAGTCCCCCACGTAGTCCGCCACGTCCTGGATCTCCCCGACCTGGTAATTGTGGGCCAGGATCACGGCGTTGTGTTTCCGCTTCAGCTCGAGGATCTCCCGGGAGAGGGCGTCGACGTGGGCCGGGGGGCGTGCCGGGCGGACGCCGGCGACGGGGGATCCCGCCGGGTGGGTCTCGGAGACATCAATCATTCCATGAACCTAGGGGCCTTGCGGGGGATCGTCAACGCGCGCCTCGCCGCTGCAGGATTGAAACGTGGATCGCGCGCCCGCCAACCCCACCCACCCCCGCGTTCCGGGCCGGCGGGGCTCGCGGCCGCTCCCCGTCGCGGGTGTGGGGGGGGAGGCGGGGTTCTGGGTGGACATTTGGGCTTGAGGGGGCATTTTAGTCGTGAACCCGGCCCGGGGGGGCGACGCGCCTCCATGTGCGTCGTCCATCCCGGTGCCCCTGGACCAGCCATGACTGCCAACGTCTCCCCTGTTCATCGGGTCGTTCTCCTTGTCGAGGACAACCCGGGCGATGCCCGGCTTCTCAGGGCGCACCTGGCCGACGTTCCGGGCCAGCCGTTTGAGCTCGTCCACACGACCACCCTGGCGCAGGCCCTCTCGCGAATCTCAGCCGGGCCGGTCGACCTGATCCTGCTCGACCTGAGCCTCCCGGACAGCAAGGGGCTGGAGACCTTTCGATCGGCGAACGCCGCGGCCCCCGAGGTGCCGATCATCGTCCTGAGCGGACTCGAGGATGAGGAGCTTGCCATTCAGACGGTCCACGAGGGGGCGCAGGACTACCTCAACAAGCGGGACATCGACAGCCGTCTCCTGGCGCGGGCGATCAAGTACTCGATTGAGCGGAAGCTGGTGGAGGATGCCCTGGCCCACGAGCGGGACCTTTTCTACACCATCTTTGACAACGTCCCTGACCGGATCTTCATCAAGGACCTCGACAGCCGCTTCCTGAAGGCCAACCGATCTCTCGCCCTCCGGTTTGGGCTGGCGGATCCCCGGGAGCTGATCGGGAGGTCCGATTCCGACTTCTTCGCCCCGGAGCATGCCGGGTCGGCCCTCGAGGATGAGCGTGAGATCCTGAGGACCGGGCGGGCGATCCTCGACAAGGTGGAGCGGGAGACCATGCCCGACGGGGCCGTCAACTGGGTGATCACCTCCAAGCTTCCGCTCCGCGACAAGCAGGGCCGGCTGACGGGCACGTTCGGGATCTCCCGGGATGTCACCGCCCTGAAGAATGCGGAGCAGGCCCTTGGCGCCGAGCGAAACCTGCTTCGCAACCTGATCGACAACATCCCCGACTACATCTACGCGAAGGATGTCGGCTGTCTCTACACCCTGGATAACGAGGCGCACCGGAGGCTCCTGGGGGTTTCCCGGATCGAGGAGATTGTTTCGAAGAAGGTGACCGACTTCTTCCCCTCCGAGCTGAGCCGCAAGTATGACGCCGATGACCAGACGATCGTGCGGACCGGGCAGCCGTTGATCAACCACGAAGAGCCGGCCGTCGACCGGTCGGGCAACCCCCGCTGGCACTGCACGACGAAGATCCCGCTTCGCGATGCCGACGGGGTGGTGAACGGCCTGGTGTGCATCACCCGGGACATCACCGAGACCAAGCTTGCCCAGTCCCGCCTGGAGAAGGCCAACGCCGAGCTGGCCCGGAACCGCGAGGAATTGCTGCGGGCGCTGACCGAGCTGCAGACCTCGCACCGCCAGCTCCGCGAGGCGCAGGGGCAGCTGATCCAGGCTGAGAAGATGCAGTCGATCGGACGGCTTGCCGCGGGGGTGGCCCACGAGGTTAAGAACCCGCTGGCGATCATCCGAATGGGGCTGGACCATCTTTCGGCCGAGGTCAGGGCCGACAACGCCGAGGCCCAGCTCACCCTCAAGGACATGACCGAGGCGATCCAGCGCGCCGACGGGATCATCCTGGGACTCCTCGACTTCGCCCGGCCCCATGAGTTGAACGCCCGGCCCCATGAGATTAGCGGGGTGGTTGAGCAGTCGGTGGCCATGGTCCGGTACGCAGCCCGGCAATCCAAGGTGAAGATCGTCCGGGAGCTTGAGGCGGGGCTTCCCGAGGTTTGGGTGGATCCCGACAAGATCAAGCAGGTGTTGTTGAATGTCCTGACCAACGCCATTCAGGCCATGGGTTCCGGGGGTGGAAACCTCACCGTCCGCACCCGGCTCCGGGTGCTCGAGGACGGCGACCTGGAGCGTGGGACCGGGGCACGGCTCGCCCAACCGTTCCACGCCGGGGATCGTGTCGTTGTGATCGAGGTGAAGGACAACGGTCCGGGGATTCCCCAGGACAAGCTGGAGCACATCTACGACCCGTTCTTCACCACCAAGGAGCCGGGGAAGGGGACTGGCCTTGGGTTGACCGTCACCCGCAAGCTCGTGGAGATGCACGGCGGGGCGATCGAGATCCGGAACCGGAAAAGTGGTGGCGTCGCGGTCACCATCTGGCTAAAGGTGTAAAACGACTTATGGACAAAAAGCGGATCCTGATCATCGATGATGAGCCTTCGTTCACCCGCATGGTGCGCCTGAACCTGGAGAAAACCGGCCGGTTCGAGGTGCGCGAGGAGAACGCCGCGACCCGCGCCCTTTCGGTGGCCCGTGAGTTCAAGCCCGACCTGGTCCTGCTCGATGTCCTCATGCCGAGCCTGGATGGAGGGGACGTGGCGGCGCAGCTTCGCCGGAACTCCGCGCTGAAGGAGGTGCCGATCATTTTTCTGACCGCGACGGTCTCGGCCCGCGAGACCGAGAAGCAGGGGCTGAGCAGCGGCGGCGGCCTGTTCCTTGGGAAACCGATCAGCTCCGACCACCTCATCCAGGTGATCGACCAGACCCTCCCCCCGGCCCCCGCCGACGCCTC
>DMJJ01000010.1 GCA_003452185.1 Verrucomicrobiales bacterium
GCCGCCGGCACGATCGCCAAGACGATGTCCGCCTACGACATGACGATCAGCGACGCGATCTACGGGCGTTCGGATCGTTATGTGAGCCGCGAGCGGCTCCACAAGATGCTGGAGCATGAGTTCGTGCTCATGCTGGAGCGACTCGATGCCAAGCGGGGGGGGGATACCAAGTTTTTCATCTTTGCCGACACCGTCGCCGCCAAGAGCTTCAAGGGGAATGGGGATTGCCATGGGTGGCTTGGGATCCGGTTCCAGCACCAGCCCAAGGCCCAGCCCTCGGAGATCATCGTCCATGTGCGGATGCTCGATCGGGAGAACCTCCAGCAGCAGGAGGCCCTTGGGATCATCGGCGTGAACCTGATCTACGGGGCGTTCTACCTCTATTCCGAACCGAAGGAGTTCATCAGCTCCCTGATGGATGACCTCACGCGCGAGCGGGTGGAGGTCGACATGATCAAATTCACCGGCCCGGCGTTTGAGAAGGTCGACAACCGTCTCATGATCCTCCAGCTCGTCGAGCAGGGGCTCACGAGCGCCGCCATGTTCACCGCCAACGGCGAGGCCGTGCAGGCGGCTGAGGTTCTCTACAAGAAGCCGATCCTGGTCGAGCGGGGGAGCTTCCGCCCCGTGACCCACGTCACGATCGATATGCTGAACTGCGCCCAGGCGCAGTTTGTCCAGGAGCCCGGGGTCCAGGGGGAGGAGGTCGTGGTCCTGATGGAGATGACCCTCAAGAACCTCACCGACGGCGGGGAGATCAACCACCAGGACTTCCTGGAGCGGGTCGACATCCTGGGCGCCCTCGGGAAGACGGTCCTGATCTCGAACTACCTCGAGTTCCACAGGCTCGCCTCCTATCTCCATCGCTACACCAAGCGGATGGTGGGGCTGGTGGTCGGGGTGCCGACGCTGCGGGAGATTTTCGACGAGAAGTACTACGCCGAGCTGGAGGGAGGGATTCTCGAGTCCTTTGGCCGGCTCTTCAAGAACGAGCTCAAGCTTTACGCCTATCCCCTCAAGGACTCGGCCACCGGGGCGGTGATCACGGCGGGGAACCTCCGCGTAGCGCCCCACCTGCGCCATCTGTACGCGTACCTGCTGGAAAACCACTTTGTCCAGGGGCTTCGCGACATCAACGAGCAGTACCTTCCGATTTTCTCCCGCAAGGTCCTCGCCCAGCTCAAGGCTGGGGACCCGGCCTGGGAGTCGGCCGTCCCGGAGCCTGTGGCCCGCATCATCAAGGAGCGGCGTCTTCTGGGCTACAACGGCAATCCGTTGACGTCACCCGGCTCGGGGGCCATTATCGCTGCTTGATGCAGCCAGCCAACCGATCCGGCCACCGGCCGTGGGGCTTTGCGTTTTTGCTCTCCCGGCCCCATCCCACGTCAGCCCCCCGTCCCCGAGGTTTTTCCGGCGGGCTCCTTGCCGCGCTTCTTGCCCTGACCGCGCTCTTGGGCGGGTGTGGAAAGCCGGCCGCCCCTGCCGCAGCCACCCCCCCGGCCGGCTCCCCGCAGGAGGAGTTCCTGCGGCTCGCAAACTCGGGTCGGAACTACTACGAACATGGCCAGCCGGACAAGGCCCTGGCTGCGTTTCAATCGGCGCTGCTTCTCGATCCCGGCAACAACGACGCGATCCTCAACCTGGCGAACGCCCAGCTCCTGGCGGGGCATCCTGAGGAGGCGCTCCGGCAGGCCGCCGCCTCCCTGGCCCTCAACGCGACGACGAACGCCGCCGCGCACTACATCGCCGGGTGTGCCGCCCTCCGCCTCGGACGCTTCGAGCCGGCCGTCAAGTCGCTCCAGGCAGCCAAGGACATCGATCGCACGATCAACGAGGTGAGCTTCCAGCTGGGCCGTGCCCAGCAGGGGATGAACCGCCATGAGGCGGCGATCGCCGAGCTTGAGGAAGTGGTGAAGTTCGCCCCCGATCACCCCGCTGCCTACTACGCCCTGAGCCAGTCGCTCCTGCGGGCGGGGCGCCAGGCCGACGCCCAGAACGCCCTGGCGCAGCACCAAAAGAACAACGCCGGCAAGCCGGCACAGATCACCGATCCATCGCTCTTCGAGCGGTGCAAATACACCCTCGCTCGGGTTCCGTTCCGCCAGACTCCCCCCGATGCCACCGGGATCGCGGTCCGGTTCGCCGACGCCACCCCGCAGTTCCTCGGCCCCTCCGCCTCCCAGCTCCGGGGCCCCGCGGCCGTGGTCGACTACGCCGGGGCCCGCAGCAGCCTCTTTCTGCGCGAAGGAGACCAGGCTTTCCGCCTCCTCGTGAACAGCAACGGGGTGTTCACCCCTTCCGGAAACCCGCTTCCGGTGAAGCCCGGAGCCCGCTATCACAAGGCTCTCGTGGCCGATCTTAACAACGACCGGGCCGAGGATGTCCTCATGCTCGGGGAGGGGGCCTCCCAGGCTTTCAAGTTCACCACCAACGGCCTCATCACCGATGCCACGGGGTTCGCCAACCTTCGGAGCCTCTCCGCCACCAACGGCACGCTGGCCGACCTTCTCTTCACGGGGAACCTGGGGCTGGTCGCCTTCGGCTACGGCACCGACAACGTCCGCTTCCTCCGGAACCTGGGAAGCCTCTACTACAGCACCAACGCCACGAACGTCGGGATTCCGCCCGGGCTGACGGGATCGCATCAGGCGGTGGTGGAGGACTGGAACGGGGATGACCTCCTGGACCTGATCCTTCAGCGCGACGGCCAGCCCCCCCTGCTCCTGCTCAAGCAGCCGGGTGGCCCGCTCGTCGCCACCAATTCCCCGCCGACCTGGCCGGCCGCCTCGGCCATCGCCGTGGCGGACCTCGACAACGACCTGCGGGTGGACCTGGTCGCCCTCACCCCGGCCGGCCTCACCGTCGTGCCCGGAAGCGGTGCGGCTCCCCTCCTCATCCCGATCTCCGGCCCGGGGGCCGTCACGGGGGTGGAGCTCATCGACTATGACAACGATGGGTGGCTCGACATCGTCACCCTGGGAGACCGGGTCCGCGTCTGGCGGAACCGGTGGACCGGAGGCTTCGTCGAAACCACCGAGGCGCTCGGGCTCTCGGGATCCGGCCCTGCGGCCGCCCTCCAGGCCGTCGATTTCGACAACGATGGCGACCTCGATCTCCTCATCACCCGTCCGGACCAGACCCTCGCCCTGTGGCGAAACGACGGCGGCAACGTCAACCACCTCCTCAAGGTCCGGCTCAGCGGGAACAAGTCGAATTCCAGCGGGCTTGGCGTGCGGGTTGAGGTGGCCACGAGCGGCCTCCGGCTCATGCGGCGCGTTGCCACCCTGCCGATGGAGATCGGGGTTGGCCCCTACACCGCCATCGACTCCCTGAACACCCGCTGGTTCACGATGAACGTGAACACCGTCGACGTGAAGGTCGACCCTTCCGCCCCCGTCCGGCTGGATGAGCTCACGATCAACGAGACCTCCTGTCCCTACCTCTACGCCTGGGACGGGACCCGGTTCCGCTTTGTGAGCGACATCCTCGGGGCCGCCCCGGTTGGGCTCCCGGTGGTTCCGGGCCATTACGTTGCCGCCGACCCCGACGAGTTTGTCTGGCTTGGGAACGAGGACAACTTCCGCCCGCGGGAGGGGCGTTACCTGCTCAGCGTCACGGAGGAGCTCAAGGAGGTGCTTTACCTCGATGAGGCCCGGCTGTTCGTCGTGGATCATCCTCCGGGGACCGAAGTCCACCCGACCGACAAGCTGCTTCCCCGCGGGCCGTTTCCCCCGAGCGAGCTGGTTCTGCTGGGGAATCGTCATCCCCTCCGGAAGGCGACGCGCCTGGACGGAATCACCGAGGTGACCGAGGCCCTTCAGGGGATCGACGGGGTGAAAGTCTCCCCTGAACGGCTCCGGGAGTATCCGCTGCGCGGGCTTGCCGAGCCTCACGGGGTTGTCCTCGATTTTGGTCCGCTTGACCGGTCCCGCCCCCTGGTCCTGGCCCTCACGGGGTGGCTCAAGTTTGGCGGTGCCACGGCGAACATGGCGGCCGCGGTGCACCCCGATCTCCCGTTCCCGTTCCCGGTGCTTGAGGCGGAGACCGCCGAGGGGGCGTGGCGCAGGCTCGACCTTGAGCCCGGGGCGCCCGCGGGCAAGACCAAGACCATCCTGATGGACCTCGCGGGGAAGCTCCCCGAGGGGGCCCGGAGATTGCGTCTTTCCACGGCGTTCGAGATTCACTGGGATCGGATCGCGCTCCTGGAGCGCCAGCCGGCCGAGGGGGCGCGCATCCTCTCCTTCGCCCCCTCGGGGACCGACCTGCATTGGCGCGGGTTCGGCGAGATCGCGCCGCTGCCCTGGACCGAGCCCCAGACCCCCCTCTACGACCGGGTGCAGGCGAATCCCCCGTGGCGGACCTCCCCCGGCGGGTGGGCGACCCGCTACGGCCCGGTGGACGAGCTGGTGTCCGCCCGGGACAACCGGCTCGTGTTGATCAACAGTGGGGATGAGCTGTTCCTGCGCTACGACGCGGCGGCCGTGCCGGCAAGGCCGGCGGGGAGTGTGCGCGACTTCTTCCTTTACTCGGTGGGATGGGACAAGGATGGCGACGACTACGTGGCCAAGCGGGAGTCCTTTGAGCCTTTGCCCTGGCACGGGATGAACGATCAGCTCCACGGGATCGAGCCTCGCCCCGCCTTCCCGGACGATGGGTGGATTGAGAAGTACAACACCCGGTGGTGCAGCCCCCAGGTGCTCACCCGCCTCCGTTGAGCCGGGCCCGGGCTGCGGCGCTTTCGTCATTCCCGCCGTGCCCCGTCGCCGATACCCTCTCGCGCATGGGCACGTTGGCGCTCCACGAGTTTCATCACCAGATCGGCGGCCGGTTTCACGAACTCCACGGGATGGAGGCCGTCTCCAGCTACGGAGATCCTGCTGCCGAATACCAGGCGCTCCGGTCCACGGCTGGGGCGATCGACCTCAGCTTTCGCAGCCGGATCTGTCTCCTGGGGGCGGATCGCAAGAAGTTCCTCCACGGGCAGGTGACCAACCAGGTGAATGAGCTCGCCACGGGCTCCGGGTGCTATGCCGCCCTGGTGACCGCCAAGGGGAAGATGCAGAGCGACCTCCTGATCCATTGCCTCGAGGATGAGCTGCTCCTCGACTTCGAGCCCGGGCTGGCCTCCGCCATCGCCCAGCGGCTCGAGCGCTACATCATCGCGGATGACGTGCAGGTGGTGGACGTCGGCGAGCCCTACGGGCACCTCAGCCTTCAGGGGCCTGCGGCGCGATCGGCCCTCGATCTCCTCGACCTGGGGATTGCGGCTCCGGCCGCCGCCTGCGGTTCGATCCACCTGGCACACCCCACCCTGGGGGACCTGTACGTGGTCCGCCAGCCCCGGCTTGGATCCGAGGGGTTCGACTTCTTCGCACCGGCGGCGGCTCTCGGCGCGCTCTTCGACAAGCTGGCCGCCGGGGCCCGGGCTGTCGGAGGACGCGCCGTCGGATGGGATGCCTTTGAGGTCGTGCGAATCGAGGGAACCATCCCCCGGTTCGGGGCCGACATGGACGAGACGACGCTTCCGCCCGAGGCGGGGCTCGAATCCCGGGCGATCAGCTATTCCAAGGGGTGCTATATCGGGCAGGAGGTCATCGCCCGGATCCGCACCTACGGGCAGGTGGCCCGGGCGATTCGTGGGATCCACTTTCCCGGCGCCAAGGCGGGGGCTCCTGCCCGCGGGGAGAAGCTCCATTGGGGGGGGAAGGAGATCGGTCACATCACGAGCGCCTGCCTCTCGCCGGCCTTGGGAGGGGGGGTGGCGCTCGCGTACCTGCGACGCGAGCACAATGCCCCGGGGGATGAAGTTGAGGTGCGGTCGGCCGAGGGGACCCTGGCGGGGGTCGTGCGGACCGTGCCATTTCAGCCCTTTGGGGGGGTGGACACCGCCCCCCGCAACTGAATCGCCCTGAATCCCACGGCGGCCTGGGGCGTCGGATCTGGGAACCTGCGTCGATCGGCGAGTCCCGTTTCGCCGCTTGACCCTTTCAACCGATCTTGCGAGACAAGCTGCATGACCAAGCCTTTTTGCCTTAGCTGGGCCGCCGTTTCCATGGCTGCCATCGTCGCGGGCGCCGCAGAGGGCGGCTCGACGATTCGCACCTTCCACCGCCATCAGCTGAGCGACCAGTTCTGGGGCGAGGGGGCGAACTTCGGCGACTTCAACCATGATGGGAAGATGGACGTGGTCTCCGGCCCCTACTGGTACGAGGGGCCCGACTTCAAGACCCGCCACGAGTACGCCCCCGCCACCCAGACCTTCAAGCTGAAGGTCGGCCCGATGACCGAGGTCACGGTGCCGGGGTTCGAGGGAGGGTTGGGGCGAAACAACACCTACTCGGAAAACTTCTTTGCCTTCACCTACGATTTCAACGGCGATGGATGGACCGACATCCTGATCCTCGGGTTCCCGGGGAAGGATTCCTGGTGGTTTGAGAACCCGCGCGGCGGCACCGGCCATTGGGCCCGCCACACGATGTTCGAGGTCACGGACAACGAGTCCCCCACCTTCACCGACCTGACCGGGGATGGAAAGCCGGAGCTGGTCTGCAACTCAGGCGGTTTCTTCGGCTACGCGACGCCCGATTGGTCCAATCCGACGGCGCTCTGGAAGTTTCACCCGATCTCCCCCAAGGGCTCCTGGCAGCGGTTCACCCATGGCCTCGGGGTCGGGGATGTCAACGGCGATGGCCGCATGGACGTCCTCGACATGGATGGCTGGTGGGAGCAGCCGGCCTCCCTGGATGGCGATCCTGTCTGGAAGCGCCATCCGGTTCCGTTCGCCCCGGGGAGCGGGAGCTCCCAGATGCACGTGTATGACGTGAATGGGGATGGACGTCCCGACGTGATCACGGCCCTGGCGGCCCATGGGTACGGCCTCGCCTGGTACGAGCAGCTGGCCGAGAAGGACGATCAGGGAGCCCCCCGGTTCCAGCAGCACGTGATCATGAACAAGGAGGCGAAGGAGAACGCCTACGGGGTCCACTTCGCCCAGCTCCACGCCGTCGACCTGGTCGACATGGACGGCGATGGGGTCAAGGACATCGTCACCGGCAAGCGGTTCTGGGCCCATGGTCCCACGGGGGATGCGGAGCCGAACGCGCCCGCGGTGCTCTACTGGTTCAAGCTCGTCCGCGGCGCCGACCACTCGGTGGACTTCATCCCGCATCGGATCGATGACAATTCGGGGATCGGCACCCAGGTGGTGACGGGCGATCTCAACGGGGATGGCCTTCCGGACGTGGTTGTGGGCAACAAGAAGGGGACGTTCGTCCATCTTCAGGAGAAGAAGTCCGTCTCCCGCGAGGAGTGGGAGAAGGCCCAGCCGAAACGTCTCCAGTAACCCCCCCTCGCCTTAAGGCCCCGCCTCCAGCACCCATGTTATGAAACTCTGGTCCCACCCCCGATTTCCAGGCCTCCCGGCCTCCCTGCTGGCCGCTGCCGTGCTGGCGGTTTTCCTCCCTGCCTCCCGTGCCGCGGAGGCGGAGCTGGCGGTCGACAAGGTGAAGTTTGCGGGCCTTTCCCCGGAGGCCGCCGCTCGCGAGGCGACGGCGCCGGCCGGGTTCAGCGTGAAACTCTTTGCCGGCGAGCCCGACGTCAAGCAGCCGATCGCCTTCGCGATTGATGACCGGGGCCGGCTCTGGGTGGCCGAGGGGTACACCTATCCGCGCAAAGCCCCCGAGGGGCAGGGGAAGGACCGGATCCTGATTTTCGAGGACACCGATGGCGACCACAAGTTCGACAAGCGAACCGTGTTCATCGAGGGACTCAACCTGGTCAGTGGGCTCGCCCTGGGGTTCGGTGGGGTCTGGGTGGGGGCTGCCCCGCAGATGCTCTTCATCCCGGACCGCAACCACGATGACAAGCCCGACGGCCCGCCCGAGGTGGTGCTCGACGGCTGGGCCTACCAGGATACCCACGAGACCCTCAACACCTTCACCTGGGGGCCCGATGGCTGGCTCTACGGGTGCCACGGCGTCTTCACCCACTCCAAGGTGGGGAAGCCTGGAGCTCCCGACTCCGAGCGGACACGCCTCAACGCCGGGGTGTTTCGCTACCACCCGGTGAAGAAGACCTTCGAGCTCTTCGCCGAGGGGTCCAGCAACCCCTGGGGTGTCGACTTCGATGACTACGGGCAGTGTCACATCGAGGCCTGCGTGATCCCCCACTTCTTCCACATGATCCAGGGAGGGCGCTTCACCCGTCAGGCCGGCGAGCACTTCAACCCCTATACCTACGCGGACATCGAGACCATTGCCGACCATCTGCACTACGCCGGAAACAAGGGGCCCCATGCGGCCAACGGACGGAGCGATTCGGCGGGCGGCGGCCACGCCCATGCCGGGCTCCTCGTCTACCAGGGGGACAGCTGGCCCGCGGAGTATCGCGGCCGGGTGATCATGAACAACATCCATGGCGCCCGCCTGAACATGGACTCCCTCGAGCGTCGGGGCTCGGGGTACGTCGCCCACCACCAGCCGGACTTCGTGAATTTCAACGACACCTGGTCCCAGATCCTGAACCTCCTGAGCGACCAGGACGGGGCTGTGTATGCCATCGATTGGTACGACGCCAACCAGTGCCACCACGGCCGGGAGGATGGGCATGACCGGTCAAACGGGAGGATCTTCAAGATCGTCTATGGCAACCCGAAGGTCACCCCGATCGACCTCGAGAAGAAGTCCGAGGCAGAATTGGTGCAGCTCCAGCTTCACCCGAATGAGTTTTACGTCCGCCACGCCCGGCGCCTCCTTCAGGAGCGGGGGCCAAGCGCGACCGCCGCGGCCCGGATCCTCCGGCTGCTCAACCCGGGGGGCAGCCTCCCCGAGGCCCCAGTCGAGGCCGGGCTGCTCGCCCCCGGCTCTGAGACCCGCCAGCTCAGGCTCCTTTGGGCTCTCCACGCCGTGGGGGGGCTGACGGAGGGAATCGCGTTGAACCTGCTCCAGAGCCCTCACCCGTACGTGCGGGGGTGGGTTGTCCAGCTGATGCTCGAGGATCGGCAGGTGTCGGACACTTTCCTGGGGGCCATGGCCAAGCTGGCCGCCACGGATTCCTCCCCGGTGGTCCGGCTGTACGTGGCGTCAGGCCTGCTCCGCGTCGATCCGAAGCGCCGGATGGAAACCGTCGCCGCCCTGCTCGGGCACGGCGAGGATGCCTCAGACCACAACCTGCCGCTGATGTATTGGTACGCGGCGGAGCCGGTCGTGGGGCTCGGCACGGAGGAGGGTCTGAGCCTCCTGAAACAGAGCAAGATTCCGCGGGTTCGGGAATTCATCACCCGCCGGATGGTTTCAACCGCCAAGACCAAGGGGGTCGCAGCCACGCCCTGAGTCCGCGCGGGCGGGCCGCCATCGCCTCCCCGCGGACTACCGGCTCCCCTTCCAGGTCCCCTTGTATTGGTCTTCCGCCCCCTTGGCGACGACCGTTCCGGTGAGCTCCTCCCCCTTCAGCTCGGCCGTGTAGAGCAGGGTCACCTGGTTGCCCTGGAGCTCCCGCTGAACCTCCATCGTGAGTTTCCCATTGGCGAGGGAGACGGAGCTGGCCTTGTGTTCCCCGCTGCGGGGGCTGACGAGGGTGGCGGCCGGCTTTCCCTCCGCCGAGGCAATCACCAGGCCGTAGTCGCTCTCGCTCTCGCCGAACGTGATCTTGAGCTTCCACTTGCCGGTGAGCTTCGCCAGCAGCTCTGCCGCCGGGTCCTGCTTGGCGGCCTCGATGAAGCGGTACACATCCACGCGGGGGCGCTCCTCGTCCCGTTCCTTGTCGAACCCGGAGGCGACGGTCAGCGTGCCGTCGCCCAGGAGGAACACCACCGTGCGGTCATCATCCACGGCATCGAGACTGTCAGGGGATTGCCCACCCCGCAGGTCCGAGACCTTGAAGATGTTGATCGAGCCGAGGGCCTCGGTGTTGATCTTTCCGGTGGCGTAGATCTGGAGCTGCTTGTCCTCGTCGAGGAGCTGGAAAACGAGCTTTTCCCCCGAGATCTCAAGAATCCGGGTGGCCGGCTTCCCATCCCGGCCGCTCCCCGTGGCGGACCATTTCCCCGCCAGTTTGGAGAGGGGAACCGGGTCGGCTCCGACCTTGGTGGCGGGTGCGAGTAGGAGGGTCAGGACGGCCGCGACGGCGGCGAGGCGGGAGTGGGATGTTCTCATGCGGTTCTGAGGTGTGGGGATGTCAGGTCGACGTCATGCCGGTTTGGATGCGGGGTCGCAGCATGGGAAGGATCTCCGGATTTTTCAAGCCTCCGCCTGCCCGTCCTCCGGCTGGCGCTCCGGCGCGCCGCCCCGAGAATCGCGGTCTCGACGGGGGGGGAGCGGTTCTGGTACAGGTTGGGCTGTGCGCTCTGACCTCCTGAAGAAAGTCCGCCGAGTGGTGGTGAAGCTTGGGACCGGGGTTCTGACCAACAGCCAGAAACAGCCCGACCCCGCCCGGATGCGACAGCTCGTCGCCCAGGTGGCCGCCCTCCGGAAGCGGGGACGGCAGGTGGTGGTGGTCACCTCCGGGGCCGTCGGGCTTGGCATGGGGGTGCTCGGGTTTACCCAGCGGCCCGGGAGCCTGGCCACCCTTCAGGCGTGCGCCGCCATCGGGCAAAGCCGGCTGATGTCGGCTTACGAAAAGCTGTTTCGCCGCCACGGGGTCGCCGTCGCCCAGGTGCTCCTCACCCACGAGGACCTGGAGGATCACACCCGGCATTTCAACGCCCGCGCCACGCTCAACGAGCTCCTGGAGCGGGGTGTCGTGCCGATCATCAACGAGAACGACGCCGTCTCAACAACGGAGCTCAAGTTCGGCGACAACGACAAGCTCAGCGCCCTGGTCGCCACGCTCCTCTCCGCCGACCTCCTGTTCATCCTCACCACCGTCGAGGGGGTGATCGAGCGGTTCGGGGAGCCCGACGCCTGCCGACTCTCGGTCATTGAGAACATCACCTCGCGGGTCGAGGGGCTGGCCGGGGGGACCTCCAGCGCCACGGCCGTCGGCGGGATGAAAACCAAGATCCAGGCGGCCCGGATCGTGGTGCGGGCCGGCATACCGCTCGCCATCGCCTCCGGAGGCAAGCCCCATGTCCTGCGCGACATCCTGGCCGGCAAGGACGAAGGCACCCTGTTCCTCCCCGACCCCCGGCCCCTGTCCCCGCGGCAGCGCTGGATCGGGTTCTTTAACCGTCCCCAGGGGAAGCTCCGGGTCGACGACGGCGCCGAGAAGGCCTTGGTCGAGAAACCGAGCAGCCTCCTCCTCCCCGGGGTGCGGGGCTGCGATGGGGACTTTGCCAAGGGGGTCGTCATCAGCATCTGCAATCGCAAAGGGAAGGAGTTCGCCCGCGGTGTCACGCGTCACGACGCGGCCGCCATCCGCTCCCGCGAACTCCAGGACTCGGTGGTCGTGCACAGGGACCACCTCATCCTCCTCTGACCCATCCCCACTCCCCCCCATCATGCCTCCCTCGAAGAGAACCCCAGCTCCCAAACGCCCCGCCATCGACGACCTCCTCTCCGTCATGGCCCGGCTTCGCTCGCCCACCGGCTGTCCCTGGGACCGGGAGCAGGATCACCTCACCCTCCGGTTCCACGCCGTGGAGGAGGTCTACGAGCTCATGGATGCCATCGAGGCGGGGGACGACCACGAGATGCTCGAGGAGCTCGGTGACCTTCTGCTCCAGGTGGTGTTCCATTGCCAGATGGCCGATGAGCGAAAGGCCTTCGACTTCGAGAAGGTCACCCGAAATCTTGTCGAGAAGCTCGTCCGCCGGCACCCCCACGTTTTCGGGGACGCCAAGGCGAAGGATGTCGATGCCGTCTGGGCCCAGTGGGAGAAGATCAAGCGCTCCGAGAAGAAGGGCACCCCCCGCGACCGCGCCTCGGCCCTGGACGGGGTGCCGCGTCACCTCCCCGCGCTCCTGAGGGCTGAGAAGCTCGTCAAGAAGGCCCGCAAGGCGGGGATCCTCGGGCAGGACAAACCCTCCCGGGCCGGCCTCGGCGCCAAGAACGCCATCGGCGGCCGTCTCTTCGACCTCGTCGAGCAGGCCCAGTCGATGGGGTGGTCGGCCGAGGAACTCCTCCGCCTGGAATCTCAACGACGCGAACGCTCCTGGCGTCGCAAGGAACAGTCCATCCCCACCCGCTCCAAAGCATGATCGATCCACGCTGCCTCAAACTCGCCGACCTTCTGGTCAACTACTCCCTCAAGCTCCAGCGCGGGGAGCGCGTCCTCATCGATGCCACGGACATCCCGGACGAGTTCACCATCGAGCTCATCCGGGCCGCCCGCGCCGCCGGTGCCATCCCCGTGGTGGAGGCGCGGCACAGCCGCCTCACCCGCGAGATCCTCATCGGCACCGACCCGAAGCACGCGGCCCTGGTGCGCGACATCGAGATGTCCCGGATGAAGAAGATGGATGCCTACCTCGCCCTGCGTGGCAGCGCCAACGCGAACGAGGCCTCCGATGTCCCGGGCCATCTCACCAGCCTCTACTCCCGGATCCTCCGGCCGGTCCTGAACTACCGGGTCAACAAGACCCGCTGGGTCGTGCTCCGCTGGCCCACCCCGAGCATGGCCCAGGGGGCGGGCATGAGCACCGAGGCGTTCGAAAACCTCTTCCTCGATGTCTGCACGATGGATTACCGCCGGATGGCCAAGGCGATGATCCCCCTGGAACGCCGGATGCGACGCGCCGACCGGGTGCGGATCGTCGGGCCCGACACCGAGCTCACCTTCAGCATCAAGGGAATCGGGGCCAAGATGTGCCGCGGGGATCGCAACATCCCCGACGGGGAGGTCTTCAGCTGCCCCGTCAAGGACTCGGTCAACGGACACATCCGGTTCAACACCCCCACCCTCTACGGGGGATGCCGGTTTGAGAACATCCGCCTCACGTTCCGCGACGGACGGATCGTCGAAGCCACCGGGAGCAACCAGAAACGCCTGCTCGAAATCCTCGATACCGACCCCGGCGCACGCTACATCGGGGAGTTCTCCCTCGGGTTTAACCCCTACATCCTCAACCCGATGTGCGACATCCTCTTCGACGAGAAGATCGCCGGGTCGTTCCACTTCACGCCGGGGCAGGCCTATGAGGGGATTGCCGACAACGGCAACCGGTCGGCCGTCCATTGGGACATGGTCATGATCCAGCGCCCGGAGTGGGGTGGGGGAAGCATCTGGTTCGACGATGAGCTCATCCGGAAGGATGGCCTCTTCATCCCCAAGGACCTGAAGGGACTCAACCCCGAGCACCTCAAAGGGTGAGCCCCGAAAGTGAGCCCCTTTCCCCTCCCGGGAGAGGGGGTCATGGTACGCTCTGGCACTTTGGTGATAAAAAACCACTGACAGCGCGCCCATCTTGCCTTTAAGTCTCCCCGATTTTTATGCCGAAGCGCACCGACATTCATTCCGTCCTCATCATTGGCGCCGGGCCGATCATCATCGGCCAGGCCTGTGAATTCGACTATTCCGGGACGCAGGCATGCAAGGCGTTGCGCGAAGAGGGGTACCGCGTTGTCCTGATCAACTCCAATCCGGCCACGATCATGACCGACCCGGAGTTTGCCGACCGGACCTACATTGAGCCGATCACCCCCGAGTGCGTGGAAAAGATCCTCATCCGGGAGCTCGACGAGCTGAAGCGGCTGGGGGTTTCCGGCAAGTTGGTCCTGCTTCCCACTCTTGGGGGGCAGACCGCGCTCAACACCGCGATGAAGCTCCACCGGTCGGGGGTTCTGGCCCGTCTGGGGATTGAGATGATCGGAGCCAAGGCCGACGCGATTGAGCGTGGCGAGGACCGGCAGATGTTCAAGGACCTGATGCTGACCATCGGGCTCGATGTGCCGATCAGCGGGACGGCCCATTCCGTTGAGGAGGCGCGTGCCGTGGCGGAGAAGATCGGCCGCTATCCGCTCATCATCCGCCCCGCGTACACCCTTGGGGGAACCGGCGGCGGTATTGCCTACAATCGCGAGGAGTTTGAGGAGATTGCCAAGCGGGGGATCGACCTCTCCCCGGTTTCCGAGGTGCTCGTTGAGGAGTCGCTTCTCGGGTGGAAGGAGTACGAGATGGAGGTCATGCGGGATCGCGCCGACAACTGCGTGATCATCTGCTCCATCGAGAACTTTGATCCGATGGGGGTTCACACGGGCGACTCGATCACGGTGGCGCCGATCCAGACCCTCACCGACAAGGAGTACCAGCTGATGCGCGACGCGAGCTTCGCCGTCATCCGCGCCGTCGGGGTGGAGACTGGGGGGTCGAACATCCAGTTTTCCGTCTGCCCCAACACCGGCCGCATGGTGGTGATCGAGATGAACCCGCGGGTCTCGCGGAGCTCGGCCCTGGCCTCCAAGGCGACCGGGTTTCCGATTGCCAAGATCGCTGCCAAGCTGGCCGTCGGATATCTCCTGGACGAGATCCGGAACGACATCACCCGCGAGACGCCGGCGAGTTTCGAGCCGACGATCGACTATGTGGTGGTGAAGATCCCGCGTTTTGCGTTTGAGAAATTCCCGCAGGCCGACCCGACCCTCAACACCCAGATGAAGAGTGTGGGCGAGGCGATGAGCATTGGTCGGACGTTCAAGGAGAGCCTGCAGAAGTGCCTTCGGTCGCTTGAGATTGGCCGGAGCGGGCTGGGTGGGGATGGGAAGCCGTGGCGGATTGGTGTCGAGTCCCATGGGGACCGCGACCTCCTTCCGCGGGATCTCATTTCGCGGAAGCTCAGCGTCCCGAACGCCGAGCGGGTTTTCTTCATCCGGCATGCCTTCCGTGCCGGTTTCTCCGTTGAGGACATTTTCCAGCTTTCGAAGATCGACCGTTGGTTCCTGACCCACATGAAGGAGATCGTCGACTTCGAGGAAGAGCTGGCCGCCGCGAAGAACTAGCCTTCCCGGTTCGTTGCGTCCACCGGGCCTCACCCGTCGCCCGCAACGCCCCCCTGCGCTTTCCCCCCCCTCTCCCTCTGCGAGGGGAGGCATGCCGTAGCCCTCCGCCCGCCCTTTCATTCCCGCCGGGAACCTGCTTCCCCTGGCGGTCCCTCGGCAGTCTCCTCTCCCCTTGGCGTGTAATAGCTCCCTCCGGAGGTCGTAAACATCCCTGGAAATCTCACCAGTTGAACAATCCTGTTTATGAACATCCATACCCCCACCCCTCCGGTGCCCGGCGGCCTCCTGCGCGCCTGGGCGTGTCACCTTCGCACCCTTCTCCCACGGCGCGGCCTCACGATGCTCGCCTGCCTCGCAGCCCTGCTGCTCAATCCATCCCGCACCCTCGCCGCGACCCCAGGGACGGCCACGGCCGGAGGCGGAGTCATTTTCAGTAACGAATGCCTCGTGGTCACCTGTCCCGGCGATCGCACGATCTTCACCTGCTCGGACATCGTCACCCCGGCCTCCTACGGGGTGATCGTCGAGAACCGCTGCCCCGCGATCCCCACCCCCACGGTGACCTGCACCCCTCCGCCCGGCACCCCGCTGGGGCTGGGGGTCCATCCGATCCATTGCACCGTCGGCTTCGCCGGTGCCGTGCTGGCCGACTGCGACTTCGTCCTCACGGTGGTTCGGGACACCGAACCCCCGAAGATCGAGTGCCCCCAGAGCCTGGTGGTCCTCAGCTGCCCGGACCCGGCAACGGGTGCCTGCGGGGCGATTGTGAATTACCCGGCCCCGATCGCCTCCGACAACAGCGGCGCGGTGTCGGTGGTCTGCAATCCTCCCTCCGGATCCTTCTTCCCGTGCGGCGACACCGTCGTGACCTGCGTGGCGTTTGACCGATGCCAGAACCAGAGCGTCTGCAAGTTCCTCGTCACCGTGAAGGAGGGGGGCAAGCCGCCCACCCTCAAGTGCCCCGAGAATATCGTCGCGTATGCCTGCAAGGAGACCGCTGTGGTCACCTATCCCGACCCGACCGTGGATCCCGCCGGCACGACGGTGATCTGCATTCCCCCCTCCGGATCTGTCTTCCCCCTCGGGACCCATCCTGTGCTCTGCATCGCCTCGAATGCCTGCGGCATCGCCCGCTGCGAGTTCCTGGTCACCGTCAAGCCGATGCCCCCGGTGTCAATCCAGTGCCCCGCCTCCATCACCGTCACCCTCCCGTGCGGCAAGGACTGCCTGCCGGTCTTCTATCCCTCCCCGATCGTCATGAACGGGGCGCTCGAGAGCTGCAACCCTCCCTCCGGGAGCTGCCTGACCCCCGGGACCCATGTGGTCGTCTGCCGTGCAACAAACGAGTGCTCCGTTGCCGCGTGTGAATTTGTGATCACGGTGGTGAAAGCCCAGGGGGAACCCCCGATCATCCGCTGTCCCCAGGACATCTCCCTCCGGACCTGCAAGGAGTGCCAGATCGTGAAGTATCCCGATCCCGTGGTGGTCAACGGCTCCCTCGCCCTCTGTACGCCGCCGTCCGGGAGCTGCTTCCCGATCGGGGTGACGACGGTTGTCTGCATCGCCACGAACAGCTGCGGCCTCCGGGCCGAGTGCAGTTTCAACGTGGTGGTGCGCCCCGTCGAGAAGCTGCAGATCAAGTGCCCCCCGGACATCCTGGTCAAGAGCTGCTCTCCCTGCGAGGTGGTCACCTACCCGGCGCCCGTCGTGGTGGGCGGGGCCCTGGTCTCCTGCACCCCCCCGTCCGGGACCTGCTTCCCGGTGGGGAGCACGACCGTGGTCTGCATCGCGACGAACGAGTGTGAGAAGATCGAGTGCTCCTTCACCGTGACCGTCGAGCCGACCCAGTGCGTCAAGCCGCCGGCCAACATGGTGCTCTGGCTGCCGTTCGACGAGCCGTCCGGCATCGTGGCCAACAACATCATCTCAGGCGCCCCCAACGGCTGGCACATGAACGGGCCGGTGCCGGTCCCCGGCCAGAAGGTGCTCAACAGCCTTCGCTTCGACGGCGTGAACGACTACGTCGCGGTGCCGAACTACGCCGCAATCATCCTCAGCCAGTCGGACATCACCATCGATGCCTGGGTCTTCCGCCGCGACACCGACGGGGGGCGCCGGGTCATTGTGAGCAAGATGCGCGGGCTCCCGGGAACCCCCGTCGCCCGGGGCTATGAGTTCTACCTCAACAACGGGATCATGAACCTGCTGCTTGGCGGGCCGAGCCTCCAGAACTTCAACTCGGGCGTCGGGGTGCCGATCGACGGCAACTGGCATCACGTGGCGGTCACCGTCCAGCGGTCCGGCACCGGGCTGGTCGACTTCTATCTCGACGGCGCCCTCGCCGCCTCCCAGCCCGGGCCGATCGTGGCCCCGATCGGGAGCGCCGCGCCCCTGCACGTCGGCGCGGCCACCTGGCCCGCCCCGCAGGACTTCTGGAGGGGGGCGATCGACGAGCTGGAGATCTTCAACCGAGCCCTCACCTCCGCCGAGATCCACTCGCTCTGGGCGGCTGATCGGGCCGGCAAGTGCAAGATCAAGATCTACATCCCGTGGGACGTTGCCTTCCCGCCGGGCGGGGGCTACGTGACCGTCCCGGCGTTTGTCTTCAACGACACCCCGATCCCGCAGCCCATGGGATGGAGCGCCTCCGGGCCGATGCCGATCCCCGTCTCGAGCGGGACGTTCGTGATCGCCCCGAACTCCATCACCAACATCCTCGTGAAGCTCTGCCGGCCCACGAACGACGTCCCCGTCGGGACCGTGGTGGAGTGGGAATTCATGCTCGTCCCTGACAACGCCTGCCCGATCATGGGCATGGGCTCCGTCCTGCACCCCGGAAAAGCCTCGGCGACCGTGCCCCCTGGCGTCGTCCCGGTCCCGGGAACCACCCGGCCGGTGCGGGTTCGCACCGGCGTCAGCGGCCTTCTCACCGGCGCCCCGGTCCGGTATCGCGCGATCGGGCCCGACATGGTCCCCGACCAGACGATGATCAGCCTCAACGGGCTCCCGCCCGGGACCCCGTTCCTGGTTCCCTTCGCCCCCGCGGCCCCTGCCGGGTCCCCGGATGAGATGGTCATCGAGGTGCCCGTGCAGTTCGTGCACCCGGATCCCATCAGCCCCTTCACCATCCTGCTCGAGGCCGACGTCGACGGGGATGGCGCCTTCGACACCCTGGCCTCGTTCGATGTCTCGAACCCGGTGGTTCCCCCGCCGCGTCTCGTGATCGACGGCAGGGCGGATGGAAACCACCTCCTCTGGGAGGACGAGGGGGATGGCATCCTCCTGAGCAGCCCGTCGCTCGATGGACCCTGGACCCCGATTCCGGGGGCGCGTCCCGG